>JAFEFK010000609.1 GCA_018240625.1 Pseudomonadota bacterium | reverse complement strand
CTGATGCCGACGACGCTGTTCGTCGCGATCAATGCGGTGATCAATTCGTTCAAGCTGGTGGACCACCTCGTCATCATGACCAAGGGTGGCCCCAACAACGCCAGCACGCTGCTGCTCTATTACATCTACGAAGTCGCATTCACGTTCCAGGATTCGGCTTATGCGGCGACGCTGACCGTCGTGCTGCTGGTTCTGCTGAGCACGGTTGCGCTGATCAAGTTCGGTTACCTCGACCGCAGGATTCATTATCAATGAGCGGGCATCGATGAACGGACGGACGCATCCTCTGGAAGTGGTCGCCGCCTGGCTGCTGGCCTTGCTTTGGCTGGCGCCGTTGGCCTATGCGTTCTGGAGCGCGCTGCATCCGGCCGCGTATGCGACGTCCTTCAGCCTGTCTGCGCCGTGGACACTGGAGAATTTTGCGCGGGCATGGAATCAAGCCCCGTTCGGACGCTACTATATCAACACCGTCATTCTGGTCGTTCTTATCCTGATCGGCCAGCTCATTCTCTCGACGCTGGCGGCTTACGCCTTCGCCCGTTTCAAGTTCAGAGGCGGCGGCATCGCGTTCGCGCTCGTCCTGCTGCAATTGATGATCATGCCCGACGTGCTGATCGTCGAGAACTACCGCATGGTCGGAAAGCTCGGCCTGCTGGACACCATTCCGGCGATTGCGCTGCCGTATCTGGCGAGCGCGTTCGGCATCTTCCTGCTGCGGCAGACCTTCAAGAGCGTCCCGCAGGAACTGGTCGATGCGGCGCGCGTGGAGGGAGCCGGGCCCCTGCAGATCCTCTGGAAAGTTTACGTTCCGCTGGCGCGTCCCACCTACATCGCATTCGGTCTCGTGTCGGTCAGCTACCACTGGAATAATTTTCTGTGGCCCTTGATCGTCACGAATTCGGTTGAGAGCCGTCCGTTGACCGTTGGTCTTGCCGTGTTCGGCGCGCCGGAGACCGGCGTCGACTGGTCGATCATCACCGCCGCGACTGTCATGACCATGGCGCCGCTGCTGATCGCCTTCCTGCTGTTCCAGCGGCAGTTCGTGCAATCCTTCATGCGCGCGGGTATTCGCTGATGCGGCTCATCACCTGGAATATCCAGTGCGGCAAGGGTTGCGACGGTGTGATCGACCTCGCGCGGATTGTTGCCGTCGCGAAGGAGATGGCCGACGCGGATGTCTATTGCTTTCAGGAAGTGTCCGACAATTTTGCCAACTTTGACGATGGCGCAAACCAGCCTGCGCAACTGGCCGCGCTGCTGCCCGATCATCGGGCGGTGTTTCGCCCCGCGATCGAAAGCATCGATGCCGACGGCCGCATTCATCGCTTCGGCAATATGACGTTGTCGCGGTTGCCGGCCGTGCAGGTGGTCAACCATCTGTTGCCGTGGCCGGACGCGAACGCAGTACGCAGCATGCGACGGCACGCGCTGGAGGTCACCGTTCAAACGGCATTCGGCCCGTTACGGGTGGTCAACACCCATCTCGAATATCACGCGACGTCGCAGCGTGAAGCTCAGATCGTGCGGCTGCTCGAGCTTCAGGAAGAATCCTCAACGGGAGCAATGACGGCGAGGCCGGTTCACGTTGAGCCCTATACGAGTCAGACGCTGGCTTCGTCGAGCCTGCTGTGCGGCGACTTCAATTTCGACGTGTCGGATCCTCAGCACGCGATGATCGAGCAGTCGGTCGGTCCCGGCATCAATTATCGGGATGCGTGGACCGTCTGCCACGGCGATAAGCCGCATGTATTGACCTGTGGTCTGTACGATCGTGTCCAGTGGCCGAACGGGCCGGATTGTCGCGACTTTATTTTCGTGACCGAAGATATCAGCCGCCGAGTTTTTCGCGTAGAGGTCAACGAGATAACCGATGCGTCCGACCATCAGCCGATTCTCATCGAGCTGGCTGATTGAGCTTCGCGTATCCGCGCGCCCGTCCGCGGACCGGAAAGTTCGAGTCTCCGATCTTGGCGATCCCGTTCGGGGGGCATCGCGGGTCTGTGGCATGGGGTAGGGCAGCAGGGTATCGCCTGCGATCTCAACGGCCAGAGATCAACGACGTCGCCGGCTTTCGCGTGATTATTTGCGCCATCAAAACACCGACCAGCCATGGCTGCCTGCCACGGCCCCTAAAATGGTCGCCACGCCAAGCGTCAGCAACACCCAGTGCGCCCGATGCAACCATGCAAATGCGCGGTCCGGCTGGGTCCAGGCCCAGCTACTGAATTT
>JAFEFK010000608.1 GCA_018240625.1 Pseudomonadota bacterium | reverse complement strand
CGGACTCAGAAGGTGACCGACCTTCTGCTGTTGCTCTACGTCGATATCTAGGTTCCCGACCATAACGAGACCGCCTTCGGCGCGGATGCTCTCTTTGCCGCGGCTAAATTGGCCCGAAGCCATGTAGCCTTTCATGATGTTAACGCCGTCCTTCTGATCGAAAGAGATTCCCGAAACTTCATCGAAGCAGACGACATCATATTGACACACCAGGCCGCGCTGCCCGGTCGCGTTGTTCACGAACATCTTCGCGACAGTCGCTTTGCCGCCGGAAATGAGATGGGCATAAGGCGATATCTGCTGAAACAGGTGGCTCTTGCCGGTGCCACGCGGCCCAAGCTCAATGAGATTGTAGTTCCGCTCGACAAAGGGGACCATGCGCAGCAGAATCACCCGCTTTGCACGGTCATTGAACGCGGTTGGCTCAAGGCCAATCGAACGGAGCAAAAAGTCGACCCATTCAGGCGTGCTGAAGCCGCGGCGGGCTTTAGCATAGATATCGAGTACGTCGGCCTTGGACATTTGGATGGGGCGCAGCGAAGACACGCCGAATGGACGCCCACCTTTCTCCTGGGCGATAATCCCGTCGTACCCGATGGTTACCTCAGCGTAGAAGCCGTCTGTCAACATCCGTTCATTGTCGCGCACGAGCTGGTCTTCAATGCGGACGTCGCGCAGATTCAGACTAGGGAGTTCTGCAACGTAGCAATCATTCTTAGCGTCGAGCCGTGCGCGGATAATGTCGATGATCTTGACCGATCCTGTCTCCTTGGAGCGGGCCTTAAAAAGCTCCTCTTCGCCCGTTCGGACGGTACGATCCTTGAGCTGCTTTTCGACGATCTCCAGCCCTTCGGCGATTTCACTTTCGTTGATGCTCGCACAATAGCGTCCGAGTAGGAACTCGACCACATAGGTCGGAACCGGATACTGCCGGGAGTACTTGCGCACGAGGTCCTTGCGGACGAGGTAGCCGTCGAACACCGACGCGGCCAACTTGTCGAGTTCGTCGAGTTCAATGCTCATGCGTCTTCTCCGACTGTTGTCGGCTTAGAATCGAGCACTCGTCCCGCAGCGTCGGTGACGACGACCGAGGCGGCAGCACCCTCGTGTTTGTCGTCCGAGACAGCGAGGCTCGCTTCGCCGTTGCTTCCCAATTGTTTGGCAGCCGCCACGATGCTCGAGGCAGCCTGTTTCCAATTAAGGCGCAGATCGATTTGCAGGCCCGCGGCGTTGGATTTCACAATTACTCTACATCTCATGCCGCGCCAGCCGATCTCGGTAATCGTGGCAGTTACGGCCTGCTCGCCGGGCTCCACAATGAGTTCAGGAACGACGCATTCTTGGAGGCTGATACCACCGTGTGCGT
>JAFEFK010000607.1 GCA_018240625.1 Pseudomonadota bacterium | reverse complement strand
GTGCCAATAGCGAAGCCCGCCGGGCTTTGCTATATGGAGGTGATGCAGACGTCCTACGATCCGAAATCGCCCGAGATGCGCCGCCGCCGGTTTCGCCCGATCCCGGTGCGGATGCTGGTGCCCAACTTCATCACGCTGCTGGCGATTTGCGCTGGCCTGACCGCGATCCGGCTTTCGACCGAAGGGCGAATGGAATTGGCGGTGGCGGCCATCGTATTCGCCGCCGTTCTCGACGGGCTCGACGGGCGCGTGGCCCGCATGATCAAGGGGCAATCGAAATTCGGCGCCGAGCTCGACAGCCTCGCGGACTTCGTTAATTTCGGTGTCGCACCCGGCCTCATCCTCTATTTCTGGCAACTGCACGATCTCAACAATGTCGGCTGGATCGCCGCGATGATGTTCGCGATCAGCGGTGGTCTGCGGCTTGCACGCTTCAACGCGACGATGGACGATCCGAACAAGCCTGTCTTCGCAGCGAATTTCTTTACCGGTGTGCCCGCGCCCGCCGGTGCGATCACGGTGTTGCTGCCGATCTACCTCGGGTTTCTTGGCATCCCGCAGCCGCCAGCGGTGCTGACCGCGTTTTATACGCTGCTGATTGCCGGTCTGATGGTTTCGCGGCTGCCCGTGTTCTCGGGTAAAACGGTGCGGATGCGCGTACCGCCCGAGATGGTGCTGCCGGTTTTCGTGTCGGTGGTCTTCATCATCGCACTTTTGATCAGCTACCCCTGGGTCATCCTGTCCTTTGGTTCGGTGATTTATCTCGCGAGCCTTCCGATCGGCTGGAAATCTTACCGTGACCATAGCCGCAAGGCTCAGGCGCAGGGGATGTCTCAGGCCGAGCCTTCGGCCGAAGAGGCTTCGTTGACGGCGCCGGTGGGGGAGCCGGAGCAGGACAACAGGCCGCCCCGCCTGCATTGAAAATGTTGCCGTTGCGGCGTCCATGCGTCCGGGCCATAAGTTGGGCTCCGGCACGCAGCCGGGTATATGGCGAGACAGGCCATTTATAAAAAAACCGGAGAAAACGCCGTGACGAATTCCGCGACCGCGCCGCTTCCTGCGTCCGTTCTTGAAGCGCTGGCGCGCTACGACACCCCGACCATCTGCAATGCCATGGAAATCGTTGCGCCGGAGCGCCGGCTCATCGGATACACGACGAAGCCGCTGGTCTGCCCGTTTCCGGATCTGCCGCCGATGGTCGGCTACGCGCGTACGGTGACGATCCGCTCGGTGCTTCAACCGGGCTTGCCCGCTGCGGAACAGGCGGCGCGGCGTATCGCCTATTACGAATATGTCGGCACCGGCTTTGGGCCGCGCATCACGGTGATTCAGGATATCGACGGGTCCGATGCCGGCTATGGCGCGTTCTGGGGCGAGGTCCAGAGCAACGTACACAAGGCGCTCGGCTGCCTCGGTGTGATTACTGACGGATCGATCCGCGACATCCCGCAATGGGCACCGGGCTTTCAGGCTCTGGCGGGTTCGATCGGTCCCTCGCATGCCTGGGTTCATGCGGAAAGTTTTGGCGGCGACGTGCGCGTGGCCGGCATGACGGTGCGGTCGGACGACCTGATTCATGCCGACCGGCACGGCGCCATTGTCATTCCGGTCGACATTGCTGCGAAGCTGCCGGAAGCCGCCGAACTCTGCGGCCGCCGCGAGACGCCCATTCTTGAAATCGCGCGCAGTCCGTCGTTCTCGCTGGACAAGCTGAAAGAGGCTTTGAAGCGGTCGTCCGAGATTCACTGACGGCCGGGCAGACGCCCGACCGCGATCTGCCTTAAGCCGGCGAGGGAGCCGCAGCGCTCCTCGCTGGCGGGCGGGATTCCAAATCGCGCCGCGGGTCGACCAAGGTTACCAAAGTGTTGAAATTGCTCCGAAGAGGTATCTTCTAACAGCACGCCAGATATGTCTGGCGACAGCAAAGAGCTTCCAGCGGCTTAAGCTTTACCGACCTTTAATGGCGCCAACGCTAGGCTATCAGCGCGCGGTTTAGAATAGACCGCGCCGCCGTCCAGGATGGCCGGTGGTTCGCGTGCGTTGGAGTTCTCCATGGATATCATGACGGGTGCCGGACTGACCTTCGGCATGATCGTAATCGCCGTAATGGTCTTCATGGGCGGCGATCTCCATATGTTCGTCAGCGAACACGCGATGATCATCATCTTCGGTGGTGCGACCGCCGCCACCATGATCCGCTTTCCCCTCGGCGCGATCCTTCATGGCTTGCCGCTTGGCGCCAAGTTTGCGTTCACCATGAGCCGCCTGTCGGCACGCGACCTTGTCGACGAACTGGCGCGGATCGCCGAGATTGCCCGCAAGCAGGGACCGGTGGGCCTCGAAAAAGTCGAAACCAACGAACCGTTTCTGGCCAAGGGAATTCGCTTCGTCGCCGACGGTTACGATCTCGAATTCATCCGGGACAATCTCGAGCGCGATCGCGACAATTTTCTCATGCACCTCGACGAGGGAAGCAAGATCTACCGCGCGATCGGCGATTGCGCGCCGGCATTCGGTATGATCGGCACGCTGATCGGCATGGTGCAGATGTTTGCCAACATGACCGATCCTTCCAAGCTCGGCCCGTTCATGGCGACCGCGCTGCTCGCGACGCTTTACGGCGCGCTTGTTGCGAACCTGTTCTGCCTGCCGATCGCGGACAAGCTGCACGGCAAATTGCTCGACGAAGAAACCAATCGCACTCTGATCATTGACGGCATTCTGATGATCCGCGATTCCAAGAGCCCGGCGCTGGTACGCGAAATGCTGCTGGCCTATCTGCCGGAAAAACACCGCCACGAGGAAGGCGAGCCGGTTCCGGCGTGATCTGACGCCGATTCGGGAAACCAGCAATGGCCAAGAAAAAACGCGGCGATGCGCATGGCGGAGGACACGGCTGGTTTGTCACCTTCGCCGACCTGATGGGCTTGATGATGAGCTTCTTCGTGATGCTCGTCGCATTCTCCACCATGGATAACAACAAGCTCAAAGTCGTCGCCGGCTCGATGCGTGACGCCTTCGGTGTCCAGACCGAGGTCCGATACTCCGGAATTGTCGAATCGGATGGTCTTCCGACGCGGCCGAAATTGAAGAATGTCGCGCATATTTCGCCTGAAGAGGCGTCGGCTACTCCGACCCCGGATGAGCAGGAGCGCTCGAAAACAGCGGGAGCGCGTCTCAAGACCGATCGTGAGTTTGCGCTCGCGTCGGCGTCACTGCGGCAGGCCTTGCAGGACATGCCGGAGCTTACCGAACTCTCGAAGCACATCATGTTCGAGGAGACCAAGGAAGGTCTCAACCTGGAGATCATTGACCAGGATGGCCGCTCGATGTTCGCAGACGGCTCCAAGGTTCCTTATGAGCGGACGCGCCTGCTGATCAAGAAACTCGCAGCCCCCCTCAAGGCGACCCCATTGCGAGTTTCGATAACCGGTCATACCGCATCGAACTTCATGCCGACGCGCAGCGACTATGATGGATTCGACCTGTCGGCCGATCGTGCCAACGCCGTCCGTCAGATCCTCGAGCGGGAAGGGTTGCCACCGAGCCATATTTTCGCGGTGTCGGGCAAATCCGATGGTATGCCACTGTTTCCGGACGATCCCTCGCTGGCCGCAAACCGGCGGGTCACGATCACCCTGATGCGCGAAGCGCCGCCGCTGCCCCCCAATTTGAAGCCCTGATCGTTCACAGTACTATTTTACCGGAAAATTGCCGCTCGCATGCAGGCCAATGCCGGCAGCAATGCTATGATCGTGGGATTGACGGGCTTTTGCTTGTGGGCGATAGCCCCGGATCAAAATAACCCGCGAGCGTTCTCTAGACACCATGGCCGTCACTGAAACACCGGCCGAAGCAACAAGCGAAGCTTCGGCAACGACGACCAGTTTTTGGGCTTTAACGCTCGGAAGCATTGGCGTGGTCTTTGGCGACATCGGAACGTCGCCGCTGTACGCGTTTCGGGAGGCCGTTAGCGGAGCAGCACAGGGCGCGCCGGTGACGCGGGCCATTGTCCTCGGCGTCCTCTCGCTGATCCTGTGGGCACTTCTCATCGTCGTCACGGCAAAATACGTGCTGCTGTTGCTGCGCGCCGATAATAATGGCGAGGGCGGAACGCTCTCGTTGATGGCACTGGGACAGCGCGCGCGCGGCCGGTCGAGTTGGCTGCTGCTTGCGCTGGGGGTGATCGGCGCATCGATGTTCATCGGCGATTCCATGATTACGCCGGCGATCTCGGTTTTGTCCGCCGTTGAGGGCCTCAAGATCGCAGCTCCCGCGCTCGAGCACTATGTCGTGCCGCTGACGATCCTCATTCTCGTTGTCCTGTTCTCGGTCCAAAGCGGCGGCACGGCGCGTGTCGCGACGGCGTTTGGCCCTGTCATGGTGATTTGGTTTTCCGTTCTGGCGGTGTTGGGGATGATCCATATTATGGACGACCCTTCGGTCCTGGCCGCCATCAATCCCTGGCACGCGATTCATTTTCTGCTCACGCACGGCACGATCGGCATGGTGACGCTGGGCGCCGTCTTTCTCGCTGTTACCGGCGGCGAAGCGCTCTACGCCGACCTCGGTCATTTCGGCCGCAAGCCGATCCAGGCAAGCTGGCTGTATTTCATCCTGCCGTCGCTGCTGATCAACTACTTCGGGCAGGGGGCGCTGGTGCTGTCGCATCCCGCCGCGATCGAGAACACCTTCTACCGGATGGTCCCGGAGAAGTTTCTGCTACCGCTGATCGTGCTTGCGACGGCAGCGACGGTGATTGCGAGCCAGGCGGTGATCACAGGCGCCTATTCGCTGATCCGCCAGGCTGTACAGCTCGGATTGCTGCCACGTTTCGAAGTCCGCTACACGTCCGAAACGCACGCAGGCCAGATCTATCTGCCGCGCGTCAACACGCTTCTGCTGACCGGCGTGCTGCTGCTGGTGCTGCTGTTCCGTACCTCGAGCGGGTTGGCGTCGGCCTACGGCATTGCCGTGTCCACCACGATGGTCGCCGATGGGATCATGGGCTTCGTCGTGGTCTGGAAATTGTGGAACTGGCGTGCGGCGACAGCCGCGGCATTGATCATCCCGTTTGTCGTGGTCGATATGACGTTTTTCAGCGCCAACCTTCTCAAGCTGTTCGAAGGCGCGTGGGTTCCGCTGCTGTTCGGCGTGACCATGGTCGTCCTGATCTGGACGTGGCGCCGCGGTGCGGCGATTCTGATCATCAAGACCCGGCGCGTCGAGGTGCCGCTTGCTGATCTCATCAAGAGTCTCGAGAAGCGGCCGCCCCACATTGTGAAGGGCACGGCGGTCTTTCTCACCAGCGATCCCAACTTCGTGCCAGCGGCGCTGCTCCACAATCTCAAGCACAACAAGGTGCTTCACGAACACAATGTCATTCTGACGATCGAGACGGCGCAAACTCCGCGTGTTGATCCCGGAGAGCGGGTTCGCATGGAAAACATCAGCGACAAATTTTCGACGGTACGGCTGCGCTTCGGCTTCATGGAATCGCCCAATGTTCCAAAAGCTCTGGTGATAGCGCGCAAGCTCGGCTGGCAGTTCGACATCATGGCGACATCGTTTTTCGTCTCGCGGCGATCGCTGAAACCTTCCGCGCAATCGGGGATGCCGCTTTGGCAGGATCGCCTGTTCATCGCGCTAAGCCGGTCCGCAAACGATGCGACCGATTATTTCCAGATTCCGACGGGGCGGGTGGTGGAAGTGGGGACCCAAGTCACGATTTGAAGTCACGATTTGAAGTCACGATTTGAAGTCACGATTTGAAGTCACCATTCGAAGTCACGACTTGAAATCACGGATCTAACGGTCAGGCAGGCCGTCGTCCGCCATGCTTTTTTGCATTTCTGAGGCCTAAAATCAGGGTATGCTATGCACTGAGCGCGAGACTATAAGCCGCGTCGCTTCGCATTGTGCAGTGAAGCATTTTTGAGGCTCCCATTCCATGACGAGCGACATTGAAGCTCCGGCCGCGGCGACGCCGGGGGCGAATGGGTTTGGCGACACCCATTCCACCGCCGGCTTCGGCGCGCTGACCCTGGGCAGCGTCGGGGTGGTCTACGGCGACATCGGCACGAGCCCGCTGTACGCGCTCCGGGAGGCTGTCCTGGCCTCCGGCGCGACTGGAAGCGATGCCAGCGCGCAAGTCGTGCTGGGCATCCTTTCCTTGATCCTGTGGGCGCTGATCGTCGTGGTGACGTTAAAGTATATTCTGATCCTGCTGCGGGCGGATAACCACGGCGAAGGCGGAACCCTGGCGCTGATGGCGCTGGCACAGCGCGCCGTGAGCCAGCGCGCGACGACCGTCGTGCTGCTCGGCATCGTCAGCGGTGCGCTGTTCTATGGCGATGCCGTCATCACACCGGGGGTTACGGTGCTTTCGGCCATCGAAGGCATCAAGCTGACCACGTCAGTGCTCGATCCCTATGTCGTGCCGATCACCGTGGTTGTTCTACTCGCGCTGTTCGCGGTCCAGTCACGCGGAACTGCGCGCGTCGCCGCTTTTTTCGGACCTGTGATGTGTGTGTGGTTTGCCATGATCGCAGCCGCGGCAATTCCGCAAATCGCCGGGCATCCTGAGGTCTTCCTTGCGCTCAATCCGCTCTACGCGGTCGGATTCATGATTCATCATGGCATCATCGGATTCATCACACTCGGCGCGGTGTTCCTGTCGGTGACCGGTGCGGAGGCGCTCTATGCGGATCTCGGCCATTTCGGCAAACGTCCGATTCAAACCGCCTGGCTTACGATCGTATTACCCTCGCTTACCTTGAATTATCTCGGGCAGGCCGCGCTCTTGATCGCGCATCCCGAAGCGATCGAAAATCCGTTCTTTCTGCTGTTTCCGGCCTGGTCGCTCGTCCCCGTGGTGGTCATGGCGACCGTCGCGTCGGTGATCGCAAGTCAGGCGGTAATCACCGGTGCCTATTCGCTGACGCGGCAGGCCATTCAGCTCGGGCTGATGCCGCGGTTTGAAATTCGCCATACCTCGGAAGCGCACTCCGGCCAGATCTACATTCCCCGCGTCAACATGCTGCTCGCCGTCAGCGTCGTATTGCTGGTGTTGATGTTCCGCTCGTCGAGTGCGCTGGCGTCGGCCTACGGCATTTCCGTCACGGGAACGATGGTG
>JAFEFK010000606.1 GCA_018240625.1 Pseudomonadota bacterium | reverse complement strand
GTCAAAAACAAATCAGCGCCGATTGGGATTCGACCAGCCGCTCCGAAGGTGTTGGATCAAACCGTCGATCATTTCTGATGCGTCGCCTTCTTCTCAGAACCAAGGCCCGAATTCGTGACGCCATCAAACCAACCGGCGAGGCCGCGATCGGCGCGCTGACGATCGGAGTGCTACGCACTACGCGTTATTTTGATCCGATCAAGACTGCCAATTTATTCGGCAGAATCGCACAGACCATCGGGCCGATGTGGCCGGAACAGAAGATCGCACGCGCCAACCTGAAGGCTGCGTTTCCGGAAAAAACGCCCGAAGAAATCGAGACAATTCTCTCCGGGGTTTGGGACAACCTTGGCCGCCTTGGCGCGGAGATTGCGCACCTCGATCACATCTGGGATCTCGACCCCGATCATCTCGGAAACGGTCGCATTGAAATCGGGGCAAGTAGCCAGAAGCTGTTTGAAAGGTTGCGTGACGACGGCAAGCCGGCGCTGATCTTCGCTAGTCACCTCGGCAACTGGGAACTGCCCGCCGTTGCCGCGGCGGCGCATGGTCTCAACTCGACCGTCCTGTTTCGCCGTCCCAATATTGCGTCGGCCGACAAGGCCATTCACGAACTGCGCGCGATCAACATGGGCACACTGATTCCAGCCAGCCACGATGCCCCGTTCAAGCTGGCGCAGGCCCTCCAAAATGGCCAGCACGTCGCAATGCTGGTCGATCAGTATTTCACCAACGGCGTCGAGGTAACGTTCTTCGGACGGAAGACCAAAGCCAATCCGATGCTTGCCCGGCTGCTGCGGCAGATCGAATGTCCGATCCACGGGGTGCGGATCATCCGCCTGCCCGGCCATCGCTTTCGCGCCGAACTGACCGAGGAGATCCCGCCGGTGCGCCATGCCGACGGCCGGATCGATGTGCAAGGGACGATGCAGGCCATTACGTCTGTGATCGAAGGCTGGATCCGCGAATATCCGGATCAATGGCTGTGGCTGCACCGCCGCTGGCGGTAAAACCAGATGCATTAAGGCTGGAGCACTTCAACTCGTCATTGCGAGGAGCTCAAGGGCGACGCCTAGAGCCTTTCCGCTTCTGATGGAATCAGAAGCGGGGCTCTATGTTTTTGGTTTTACGCGTTTTCTTCACGCGAACCGGGTGCCACTTCGCTCGAAAACGCTCTAGCGTCGTTCC
>JAFEFK010000605.1 GCA_018240625.1 Pseudomonadota bacterium | reverse complement strand
TTACCTTCACGACTTCACCCATCTGGCCAAGCTTGGCCACGCGTTCCAGCAAAATGACTTCCATGTTCGATCTCCTTGTTCGGGACTGAGAGGGTTGCGTTAGATTCACGATGTAGGTGCAAGCGGCGGAGGCATCCGCCGTTGCAGGTAGCGTTGACGAAGTCCGAAAAGCGCGTCGGCGATGCCGATGCCGATCATTGCGATCACGGGCCAGAGGAATACCAGCACGACGGCATAGACGCAGCTGAGCCACAGCGCACGGCTCCGCAACGTCAGCGTTATCGTGTGCAACACGGCGAAGCCCGCGAGCGCATATGTCATCATCAAAGACGCGGCGGCGATTTGGGCCAGGATGGCCGCCAGTCCACCGGTAAAGCACAGCGCCAGCGCCACCATCGTCGCCACGAGCGTCATCGGCGGGAGCATGGTCGTCTTCATATCGGGCCAAGGGCGGCGTAGCCGACCGGACGTGGCTGTGACCTTGGCCGCTAGCCACAGATTGAGTGTCAGCGTCATCATTGCGATAGTTGCCGCCGCTGCGGGTGCGATGATTACAAACGCATCGACGACCTCGGTCGCGCGATCCCCTGCCGCCGCATCCTGCGCATTGATGATGTGCAGCAATCCACGGCGAAGTGTTCCGGTGATTGTAGGAGCGTCAGTGCCAAGCGTGAGCAAGGCAGCGGTGGTGGTCAAAGCGGCGAAACACGCGACCCAGACCAGGATACGCCCGAGGGGGTACCATTCGATTGGCGGCGGTGTGGCTATCGCTGCGCCATCCCCGCCGGATGTGGCAGGGAGGGGACGCCCGAGCAGTGCCAGGTGACCGAGCCACCATGCGGGTAGTGCGACGGTCAGAACGAACGCGGCGCCATAAGGGATGCCGAAGATGCTGCCGAGACCGGCGCCGGCCATGACGCCGCCGATCGCTGCGCTAGTCGGTCCCCAGCCCATCGCGGCTACCATCAGCGGCAGCGGCGCCAGATAGAACAGCAATAGCGAGATCAGCGCGCCCGAGACGATCGAGGCGAACATCAGCGCCGACGCGCTGCCGGCTGCACCTGCGATGAGGAGACTCATGATCATCAGCTGTCCCGCTCCCTTCGAGCGGTTAGAGGTTCTTTTGAACCCCAACCATCGACGACCGGACGATCCGGAGGCCTTATGAGAAATTCTATTTTGTCATTCCGGGCCGCGAATGCACTTGCGTGAGCGAACCCGGAATCTTGATCGGGATTTCGGGTCTGCGGCGCAAATGCGGCGCATCCCGAAATGACGTTTAGCGAATAACGTAGGGGAGCAGCCCGAGGAAGCGCGAACGCTTCACGGCGCGCGCGAGTTCGCGCTGCTTCTTGGCGGAGACGGCCGTGATGCGGCTCGGCACAATCTTGCCGCGCTCGGAGACGTAACGCATCAACAGCTTGGAATCCTTGTAGTCGATTTTCGGCGCATTCGGGCCCGTAAACGGGCAGGTCTTGCGGCGGCGGAAAAACGGACGGCGTGCACCTGCATCAGCCATGATTCTTACTCCTCAACCGATGCTGCTTCAGCGTCTTCACGAGGACGGCGCGGACCGCGCTCGCCACGGAAGCCACCACCTTCACGATCGCCACGGAATCCGCCATCGCGGTCACCACGGAAACCACCGCCACGATCGTCGCGTTCACGATCACGGTCGGCCTTGCGCATCATCGCGGAGGGGCCTTCCTCATGTTCTTCGACGCGAACGGTGAGATAGCGGATGACGTCTTCGTGGATGCGTTCTTGGCGCTCGATCTCATTCACGATGGCTGAGGGGCCATCGATGTTGAGCAGCACGAAATGCGCCTTGCGATTCTTGTTCATGCGGTAGGTGAGTGAGCGCACACCCCAGTTCTCGGTCTTGGTGACCTTGCCGCCCAATCCCTCGATCACGCCGGTGATCTGGGTGGTCAGCTCTTCACCCTGCTGGGTGCTCGAATCCTGACGCGCGAGAAAAACATGCTCATAAAGAGGCATGGGTGTCCTTTCCTAGTGTTGGCGCGGACCTCGGCGGCAAGCCCTTCGAGGCCTTCGGAAAGGACTCGGGATAAGCTCAGAAGGCGGGAGCACGGGACGACGGACCGACTGGTCCTGCCGCATCAAGTTCGCCTGACAGGTGAAATTGTTGAGACCGTCCGTTCAGCTCCCGGCCGGGATCCACGGATGGCGCGGGTTATACGGATTTTTAGGCCGGTGGCAAGGGAAAGCGCCGACCTCGCAACGTGCGCGCGACATTGACTTATTTGTTTGTATGTCATACAAATAAATAAGCGCCAACGATTTTCCAGGCGAGGACCGAGTGGCAAGTGCTCCCGCAAGGCGTTCAGAGAGCCCCAGGCACGGCGCGCGGGCGACCAGAACCGCCGGCCGGCAAATGCGATCGCGGCTGCTCGACGCCGCGAGCCGGCTCTTCAAGGAGCGCGGTGTGGCCGGCGTATCGATTTCGGACATTGCCGCGGCTTCCGATGCCTTTCCGAGCCAGATCACCTATTATTTCCGGAGCAAGGAGGCCCTGTTCGTCGAGGCCGCATGCCGCGACGTGCTTTATGTGGCACGGGCGGCGGAACAGAACGCGGGCAAGCAGCTCTCGCCGCAGGCCTATACGCGCTCGCTCGTCGAAAGCGTGATGGAATCGG
>JAFEFK010000604.1 GCA_018240625.1 Pseudomonadota bacterium | reverse complement strand
TGACGAGATCGAAACCCCAGCGTGACCACGCGCAATCACGCCATGAACTGTCCTCCATTGATCGACATGGTGGATCCTGTGATGAATCCGGCGTCGTCGGCAGCGAGGAACAGTACTGCGCGAGCAATCTCTTCCGGCTCGCCGAGGCGGCCGACCGGGATGAGCGGCAGGATGCTTTTTTCCAGCACGTCCTTCGGCACCGCCTGCACCATTTCGGTGTTGATATAGCCCGGACAGATCGCATTCACGGTAATCCCGCCCTTGGCATTTTCCAGTGCCAGCGCCTTGGTGAAGCCGATGTCGCCGGCTTTGGCCGCGGAATAATTGACCTGGCCGAACTGGCCCTTCTGGCCGTTGATCGAGGAAATGTTGATGATGCGGCCGAACTTGCGGGCGCGCATGCCCTCGATCACCTGACGCGTCATATTGAACAGCGAGCCGAGATTGGTGTTCACGACCGCGCTCCATTGCTCGGGCGTCATCTTGTGGAACGCACCATCCCTGGTGATGGCCGCATTGTTGACGAGCACATCGATCGGGCCGAGATCGGCGACCACCTTCATGACGCCGTCCGTGCAAGCCTCGAAGGAGCTGACGTCCCATTTGTAAGCAGGAATGCCGGTTCCAGTTTTGAATTTCTCCGCGGCGGCATCATTGCCGTGGTAACTCGCCGCGACCCGATAGCCGGACGCTTTCAACGCTCTGCTGATCGCAGCGCCAATACCGCGCGTTCCTCCCGTGACCAACGCTGTCCGTGCCATTCATTTTACCTCGTTCGTCATGAACCCAGGTTGCACGCGCTGTCGCCGAAGCGATTGATCCATCGCAATGGCGGCGCGTTGCACCGATCACGACCGCCTCGCGATGGTCCATTGAGGCACATCAACGGCCTCTGCGGCGTTTCGTAGCAAGAGCGGCCAAATCGATTCATCTGGAGACACGCAATGAAGGCTGCGCAGCACGCGACGGGAGAAGGCCGTGCTTTTTGGCGCGAGCCAGCGGATGCGCTTTTCGCTGAACTGAAAACCCTGCCAACGGGGCTACCCCAGCAGGAGGCCGAGAACCGTCTCCAAACCTGCGGTCCCAATCGATTCGAGGCCGCTCATCGCGAGCCGTTGCTCGTCAAGTTCGGCAAGCGCGTTCTCAATCCCCTCGTTGCGCTTCTGATCGCCGCCGCGGCGGTGTCCGGCGTCAGCGGCGATTTTGGCAGCTTTTTCATCATTGTCGCAGTCCTCGCGCTCTCCATGACACTCGATCTCGTGCAGGAGCATCGCGCGGAACAGGAGGCCGAGGCGCTGCGGCAATCGGTGGCGGTCAACGCCGACGTCATGCGTGACCGGAAACAGGACTCACGACCGGTCAGCACCCTCGTGCCTGGAGATATCGTCCTGCTGCGCACCGGGGATCTCGTTCCCGCCGACGGCGTCGTGCTGGAGTCAGACAATCTTCAACTCGACGAATCCATCCTGACGGGAGAACCCTTTCCGGCACGCAAGAGCAACGCGCCGTGCGATGCGACCGAGGTTGGCGATGCGAGTAACGCTTTGTTTGCAGGCACCTCGGTCGTCGCCGGGAAAGGGACCATGCTGTTGGTGGAGACCGGTCTCCGCACCCGTTTCGGAGTGATCGCATCAGCCCTTGCCGCCAATATTCCGCCGACCGCGCTCGAGCAGGGCGTGCGGCGTCTTGGTCTTCTGATCCTTCGACTGACGATATTTTTGACGTTGTTCGTGCTGCTCGCTCATCTCGCCTCGCATCGGC
This sequence comes from Pseudomonadota bacterium, assembly GCA_018240625.1. Lineage (GTDB taxonomy): Bacteria > Pseudomonadota > Alphaproteobacteria > Rhizobiales > Xanthobacteraceae > Nitrobacter. The sequence continues at coordinate 1,063 of JAFEFK010000604.1, read as the reverse complement.
CGGCCATGCAATCCATCCTGTTTGCCGTAGCGCTGGCCGTCGGCCTCACGCCTGAACTATTGCCCATGGTCATGACGGTCACACTCGCGCGCGGCGCCAAGCGGATGGCCCGGCAGAAGGTCATCGTCAAACGGCTTTCCACGATCCACGATCTTGGCGCCATGGATGTGCTCTGCGTCGACAAGACCGGCACCCTGACCGAGGCCAAAATAACCCTCGCCGATAGCGTCGATTGGCAGGGCCGTAAAAGCGATCGCGTCCTCGAACTGGCGCGGATCAACAGCCGCTTTCAATCCGGTGTTCGCAGCGCGCTCGACGAAGCCATTCTCGCGGGCAAGCCGAACGACAGCGAATGGGTTTGCCGAGGCGAACTCCCCTTCGATTTCAGCAGGCGATGCCTGTCTGTCATGGCCGAGCGCGGCGGCGACATCCTCCTTGTTACCAAAGGCGCACCGGAAGCCATCTTGTCCCGGTCGGTAGCGGTCGAGGCCGATGGGGTTGCCCATCCGCTCGACGAGTACTGGCAAGGCTGCCTCGATGCCGAGCAGCGGCGTCTGAATGAGCAGGGGTTTCGTCTCCTAGGTGTCGCGATCAGATCTCTTCCTGCCGGCCAGAAGAGTTTGACGCTCACTGATGAGGCAAACCTGACGTTTATCGGCTTTTGCGTCTTCGCCGATCCGCCCAAAGCCGATGCCGCGAAGGCGGTCGCCGATCTGGCGGCGCTAGGCATCGCGCTCAAGGTGATCTCGGGCGACCAGAGCGCTGTCGTGCAGCATGTGGCAAGCGCGGTGGGATTGGCGCGCGACGACGTTCTGACCGGTGCCGAGATCGCCCAACTGACCGATGCCGGCCTGGCGGCAAAGGTTGAGGACGTCGATCTGTTTGCGCGCGTCGATCCCGATCAAAAGAAGCGCATCATAGATGCGCTTCGACGGCGCGGTCACGTCACGGGTTTTCTCGGCGACGGGATCAACGACGCTCCCGCGATTCATGCCGCCCATGTCGGCCTGTCCGTCGACGGAGCGACGGATGTGGCCCGCGCCGCCGCCGACATGATCTTGCT
>JAFEFK010000603.1 GCA_018240625.1 Pseudomonadota bacterium | reverse complement strand
ATCATCTCGGCGAAGGCCGCCACGCTCGGGTATTCCGCGATGAAGCAATGATCCCAGCGCTCGTCCGCGGGCCCTATCAGCATCAATTCGAATTTTCCTTGCCACACGATCCGCCCGCCAAGCCGCTCGAACACCGGCCCACTCTCGCGGCCATACGCCGCATAGGCCTCGGCGCCGGTCGCTTCACGCCCGTCCGGATAGGCGGCCCGCGCCCGAAGCCGGACCAGATTCAGCATATGGATCGGTCCTTCGCGGTCGTTGGCCCGGAATTGCGCAAATACCTCTTTGGTCGGATCGATATGACCCATGCCAGCTCTCCCTTCGGTGGTCTTTTCCCAGCCTGTGGCGGCGGTTCCATGCTCCGCGCCGCAACTCCTAATCCCACGTTAACTTCTCTGTAACCAGCCCTTAAACCCCGAACGTTAGCCTGCATCTCGGGTCGGCGTGAGTGTTGTTGCGTATGGCGGTGGGGAAGAAAAAGCGCGGCGGCCGCAAGGAGCCGGTATTTAGCGGGTTTGCCGCTTCGCTCGCAGAATTGCGTCTCAATCCGCTCGATCGCGTAAGCGTTGCCGACGACAAGCCGGCCAAACGCGACGCGACGCGCAAGAGCAGCGGCAACGGCCCGTCAGAAAGCAAACCACCGCCTGATGGGAAGGGCCGCAAGGCTCGCACGAAAAGACGAGCGCGCCTCAATCTCTATCGACTGTTCTATTGGGGCGCCGTGCTCGGCCTGTGGGCGGCCATCGCCATCGTAGGCGTCGTTGTTTATGTCGGCGCACATTTGCCACCCATCCAGTCGCTCGAAATTCCGAAGCGGCCACCGAGCATCCAGATTGTCGGCATGGATGGAACCGTGCTGGCAACGCGCGGCGAAATGGCCGGAAGCAACGTCGCGCTCAAGGACCTGCCGCCCTACTTGCCGAAAGCCTTCATCGCGATCGAGGACCGCCGATTCTACTCGCACTACGGCGTCGATCCCCTCGGCATTTTGCGCGCTGCCGCCGCCAACATTCTGCACCGGGGCGTCTCGCAAGGCGGTTCGACCCTAACCCAGCAACTGGCCAAAAACCTATTCCTGACCCAGGAGCGGACCATCCAGCGCAAGCTGCAGGAAGTCGAGCTAGCGCTCTGGCTGGAGCGCAAGCACACCAAGGCCCAGATTCTCGAGCTCTATCTCAACCGGGTGTATTTCGGCTCCGGCGCCTATGGTGTCGAGGCGGCAGCGCAGAAGTACTTCGGTAAATCCGCGAAGAACGTCACGCTCGCAGAAGCAGCGATGCTGGCCGGGCTCGTCAAGTCTCCGTCGCGGCTGGCGCCGAACCGCAATCCTGAGGGTGCTGAAGCGCGCGCAAAGATCGTGCTTACAGCGATGGCCGACGCCAAATTCATCACCGACCAGCAAGCGCGCGTCGCTATCGCTAACCCCTCATATGCGGTCAAGCCAACGGGTGCCGGCACGGTCAATTATGTCGCCGACTGGGTCGGGGAAGTGCTCGATGATCTGGTCGGCCAAATCGATCAGAGCATCGTCGTCGAAACAACGATCGATCCGAAATTACAGAGCGCCGCGGAAGCCGCCGTGATCGACGAACTGGCCGCGAAAAGTGTGAAGTTCAATGTCAGTCAGGGCGCGCTGGTGGCTATGACGCCGGACGGTGCGGTCCGCGCCATGGTCGGCGGACGCAACTATGCTGAAAGCCAGTACAATCGTGCGGTCACGGCGAAACGCCAGCCCGGTTCCGCGTTCAAGCCATTTGTTTACCTCACCGCGATCGAGGCCGGACTGACACCCGAGACGATCCGGCAGGACGCTCCGCTCGATGTCAAAGGCTGGCGGCCGGAGAACTACAGTCGCGAATATTTTGGCTCGGTAACGCTGACACAGGCGCTCGCGATGTCACTCAACACCGTCGCGGTTCGGCTGGGGCTCGAAGTCGGTGCCAAGAATGTCGTTCGAACCGCGCACAGGCTCGGCATCATCTCGAAGCTGGACCCGAACGCATCAATCGCGCTTGGCACGTCGGAAGTGTCTCCACTGGAACTTGTCGGCGCCTATGCGCCGTTCGCGAACGGCGGGCATGCCGCTAACCCCCACGTCGTCAACCGCATTCGCACAGTCGAGGGCAACAAGCTGCTCTATGTGCGAGCGACGGAGCCGCCTAACCAGATCATCGATCCGCGAAGCCTCGCGATGATGAATACCATGATGGAGCAGACCCTCATCAGCGGCACCGCGCGCAAGGCCGAAATTCCCGGATGGACCGCCGCCGGCAAGACCGGCACCAGCCAGGATTTTCGCGATGCCTGGTTCGTCGGCTACACGGCAAAGCTCGTGACTGGCGTCTGGCTCGGCAACGATGACAACTCGCCGACCCGAAAGGCAACAGGAGGCGGACTCCCGGTAGAAGTCTGGACGCGATTCATGCGCGCCGCGCATCAGGGCGTGCCACCCGAACCGATTCCCGGCACCCAACAAGGCGGCTTCCTGTCAAACGTCGCGCAACTCGGCCAGCAGGTCACCGCGCCCACGGTTGGCTCGACGGCCGGAAATACCCGGCCACCACCGATCCGGACCAACGTACGCCCCGAAGCTGCTAGCGGGCTCGACGGCTGGCTGATGGACCGGCTGTTCGGCAGGCGTTAGCGTCAAGGAAACGCTTGTCGGGGCACTGCGTGCTCCCTCTCCCGCTTGCGGGGGAGGGGTGGGGAGGGGGAAGTGTCAGGAATTAAGAACCCCCACCCGACCGACTTCGTCGGGCGACTTCCATTTAAGAATCACTCGCGGCGATTCCGTACAGCTCCCTAATCCTGGATGCCGTAGCGATGAAGATCGTTGCCTTGGGTATCGAGCCACTTCTTGGCCCGCTCGACGTGATCACAAACCCGCGCCACCACTTTCCAGAATCGCGGCGAGTGGTTCATTTCAACGAGGTGCGCGACCTCGTGGGCAGCGAGATAATCGAGCACATGAGGCGGCGCGAGAATAAGCCGCCAGGAAAACGACAGCGATCCCGCCGACGTACACGAGCCCCAGCGACTCGATTGGTCGCGGATTGACAATCGCTTGACCTTGACGCCGAGCGCATCGGCATAGCGTTGCGCGGCCTTTTGCAAATCGCGGCGCGCTTCGCGTTTGAGATAATCGTGCACGCGCCGATCAAGGTGCTCCAGGCCGCCGGCTACGCAGAGAATGCGCTCACCGCTGTCGCGTGTTTCCGTCCAGACCGTGCCGCGCTCGCCGGAGCGATGCACGATCCGATGTGCGATACCGCGTAGCGGAACGATTGTGCCATGCTGGAATGGCGCGGCCTTCGGAAGCCGCCCAAGACGTGCTGCGATCCAGCCGCCGTGACGTTGCGCAAAATCCTTGGCATCCGCCAGCGTCCCCCGTGGCGGCATCGTCAGGATGGCTTCGCGGTCGCTTGGATGAATCCGCAACGTGTAGCGGCGTGCGCGGCGATGCCGGCGCAGCCGAACGGAATAAATCTGCGAGCCGTGCTTGACCAGAAGCCGGGTCGGTTCGGCGGGGCGTCGATAAAGGAGTGCGCGGGCCATATCAGCAAATCCGGGGGCGGAATAACCGCCCGGATTCTGCCATATCCGCCGCCAGTCAAATCGCTCGGCGCAAAAACAAATCATTTGCCCAATATACAGCGGGATCTTGCGCCTTCACCGCTACCGGATGGGCCTCGGAACAAAATTTT
>JAFEFK010000602.1 GCA_018240625.1 Pseudomonadota bacterium | reverse complement strand
TTGCTACCGGCACACCGGCCGGAGTCGGTATTGGCTTTACGCCGCCGCGCTACCTGGCGCCGGGCGATCGGGTGCGCATCGAAGTGGAGGGCATCGGTACCCTCTCGAACTCAGTCGTGACGAGGTGATGCAGCGAGGCGTTTGGCGCTCGCCAACCGGCTAAGACACGCGGAGATTCGATCGGTTTCGGATCAATCATTGAAGGAAATGGAATGAGTGCATCGAGCAATAGTTTGTGGATCGAACGGCAGGGTGAGGGCGTGCCGGTCGTTTATATCCATGGGCTCGGCGGATCGGGGTCGGTATGGGAGCCGCAGGTTCGCGCGCTCGGCGCCGGCTTCCGTTCGATCCGCATCGATCTCAACGGATCTGGGCGTTCAAAGCCGCGCCCGCCGGTGACATTCGATGGTTGGGTTGCGGACATCGAGGCGGCGTTGGACGCAGAGCGCGTCAAGAAGGCGCATCTCGTCGGCCATTCTCTTGGCACCCGCGTAGTTCAGTATTTCGCCGCCCGCCATCCGGATCGCGCCGCGAGCATGACGCTGATCGGCGTCTCGCGGCCGGATCCGGCGCGCAAGCAAGCAGTATGGCCGAGGTGGCGTTTCTGCGCAGTCCGGTCGCGCATGCGCTTATCCGGGGCATCGAAATTCCCGAGCAATATCGTGACCAGGTGTTCGTGGCCGCCGATCTCGCTTTTGCGGCGCCGATCGTCGCCGTCAGCGCAGCGAAGGGATTCAAACGGTCGGAGTATCATCCCCTTACGGGTGACAAGGCGCGCTTCGTCGGCGACCTGATCGCGATCTGTATCGCGCCCACCCGGGCCGAGGCCGAGGATATCGCCGCGGCCTGCATCGTCGATTTCGACGAGATTCCCGCCCTGTGGGACATCGACGTCGCGCTGAAACCGGATGCCCCGCGCGTCCATGAGCATTGGCCCGACAACATCTACGTCCAGAGCACGATCCAGACGGGGGACCTCGACGAAGTCCGCAAGACGGCGGCCGTCAAAGTCCACAAGACTGTGCGCATGGGGCGCCATGCCGGCGTTTCGATGGAAGGGCGCGGTGTGCTTGCACACTACGATCGCCGTCTAGATGAACTCGTCGTCTACAGCTCCACGCAGTTTCCCCATGTTATCCGCACCATCATGGCCGAGTGCCTCGGCATCTCGGAAAGCAAGTTGCGGGTGATCGCGCCCGACGTCGGCGGTGGCTTCGGACCGAAGAACAACTTCCAGCCCGAAGAACTCGCGATTGCGGCGCTGTCGATGAAGCTTAATCGCCCCTTGCGCTGGGTCGAAGACCGGCGCGAGCACCTCATCGCCTCACCGCACGCGCGCGAGCACCGCTACGATCTCACGGCTTATGCCGACAGCAAGGGCCGGGTCCTGGGACTCGAAGCGGTAGTCGTCGTGGACGCCGGCGCCTATTCCGTATGGCCGTGGACGGCGGGAATGGAGGCCGGCATGTCGGCCGGCATCATGACCGGCCCCTATGATATCCGTGTCTATCACGCGCGCGCCGTCACCGTCGCCACAAACAAGTCGCCGCTCGGGCCCTATCGCGGGGTTGGACGAAGCGGTGCCTGCTTTGCGATTGAAACCCTGGTGGATGCCGTCGCGCACGCCGTCGGTCGCGAGCCGATGGACGTCCGGATGGAGAATATGGTCCCGCCGGAGGCGATGCCGTACAGCTCGGCGACCCACAAGCTCTACGACAGCGGCGATTATCCGCAATGCGCGTTGCAGGCGCGCGCGGCCATCGATCTGGAGGGCGTTCGGGCACGACAGCAAAGGGGCGAGCCGGACGGACGCCTGATCGGCGTCGGCATGGCGAGCTATACCGAGCAGTCGGCCCATGGCACGGCCGAGTGGGTCGCCCGCGGCCTGCCCGTCGTGTTCGGCT
>JAFEFK010000601.1 GCA_018240625.1 Pseudomonadota bacterium | reverse complement strand
GTTTCAATCTGGGTCCGAACCGCTTGCTGGCTGGCCTGATGGATGTCGTTCCAGAATTCGCCGAGCTTGGTGAGCCGCACGGTCTGATCGGCGATCGAACGCGCGCCGTCGTAGACCAAAAAAATGAACCCGCCAGCTAGAAGCAGCAGCCCTATCAAGCGAAAAAACCCGCGGATCATGCCCTCACCCGTTATCTGCCTGCCGGACTGCCGCCTGCCATTACCGGTCGGCAGGGGGAAATTCAACCTCGCCAATACCTTAGAGACGCCGCAAGGCCCCTTTATTGTCGCCGCCGCTCCGAGAAGGCGTTGACGCTCGAAAACAGGGCCTCTATAAGACCGCCATTGGCGGCGGGGGCGATCCTGCCGCCGCTGTTCTTTGAACGACGACTCCTCGCGAAACCGTTCGCTCCGAGGATGGCATTTTCAGGAACACCCGGAAACTCATTCAGGCTCACCCGCGGACTTGAATGACCGGCGCCATTGGCCGGCTTCTCGCGGTGGGACACTGCCGAAGGATATTTTGAGACCATGGCCAATACGACTTCCGCCAAAAAGGCGACCCGTAAAATTACCCACCGCACGGCCGTCAACAAATCGCGGCGTACCCAGATGCGTGGTTCAGTTCGGATCGTCGAGGAAGCGATCGCAAAGGGGGATCGCGACGCCGCGATCCAGGCGATGAAGCGCGCGGAGCCCGAACTGATGCAGGCGGGCCAGCGGAACCTCATTCACAAGAACAATGCGAGCCGGAAGGTTTCGCGGTTGACGCATCAGATCGCCAAGCTCGCAAAATAAATCCTGATCCGCGACATTATTCGTCAGCGGAATTATTTGCCATTAAAGCCCGGCTCATCGCCGGGCTTTTTTCTTTGCACGGTAATTGCGCGCAGGCCAACAGCGGCGCACGTTTGGCCGGTCTGAGCGCAGGCTACGTTCACCCAGCGAAACTTTTGCTCGCGACCGGGATCATGTTCGCAAGCCGACCCCTCCGACGTGGTCTGGTTGCAACCGCAGCCATTGCGGGACATCGCGAGCGCGCGACCGGCACGGGTTACCCTCAAAAACAGACAGAAAAAAACGCGCGTCGATAATCACTTATCCACATAGCATCGCGGACCGTTT
>JAFEFK010000600.1 GCA_018240625.1 Pseudomonadota bacterium | reverse complement strand
TGCGGGGCAGGGATGGCCGGCTGCATCTCATTCGAACGGCCAAGGACACCTTCATGATCAAGGAATGGCTGGCTGCGGATGCTGACGGACACGCGCCCTCCGATCCCGCGCTCACCGAGGGCGTCTCGTGTGACGATGCGGGCTGCGTGGTTGAGATGGCCGGGGGCGGAATTGTCGCACTGGCGCAGCGCCCTGAGGCCCTGGAGGACGACTGCGTGCGGGCGGCCGTCATCGTGACGCCGTGGCAGGCCCCGGAAGGCTGCGGCGCCAAGGTCATCGATCAGGACATGCTGCGCCGACAGGGGGCGATAGCGTTGCGGCAAACCCAGGGCAACGGTAATGGCAGCACGAGGCACGATTTTGCCATCACTGCCATCAGACCCAGAGGTGTCGATCGGCCCTGGTCTCCCGCTGTCGGTGATGAAACTCCGGCGCGCACCACACGGCGCGTACCGGCGAGACCGGTTGACGCCACGCCCGCCGCCGGCGATCGCCAGCCTGATGACTGAACATCTTGCGACTGAACGTCCGCGTTCGCGGTTGCGGCCGGAATTCGCGATTAATACGTGCGGGTCAGTACTTGCGGTAAATGCCGATCAGCTTGCCCTGGATCTGGACGCGGTTGGGCGGAAGGATGCGAACCTCGTAGGAGGCGTTCGCGGGCTCGAGCGCAATCGAGGCGCCGCGGCGGCGGAAGCGCTTCAGGGTTGCTTCCTCCTCGTCGATCAGGGCGACCACGATGTCGCCGGTCTCCGCGGTCTCGTTGCGCTGGATCAGCGCCATGTCGCCATCGAGGATGCCGGCTTCCTGCATGGAGTCGCCGCGCACTTCGAGCGCGTAATGTTCGCCGCTACCCAACATGTCCGGCGGCACGCTGATGGTGTGGCTGCGGGTCTGCAACGCTTCGATCGGCGTACCGGCCGCAATGCGGCCCATCACCGGAACGGCGACCGGACGCTCCGCGTCGTCAACGGCACCACCGCCGCCGCTCGGGCGGACCTTGCCGAGATTGCCTTCGATGACGCTCGGTGTGAAACCGCGACGGCCGCTGCCGCCGTTGCCGGACCCAGCCAGTTCGGGAAGCTTGATCACTTCGATGGCGCGGGCGCGATTCGGCAGGCGGCGGATGAAGCCGCGCTCTTCCAGCGCGGTGATCAGACGATGGATGCCCGACTTCGACCTGAGATCGAGCGCGTCCTTCATTTCATCGAACGAGGGGGGCACCCCGGCTTCCTTGAGCCGCTCGTTGATGAATTTCAGGAGTTCATACTGTTTGCGCGTGAGCATCTCGACCAATCCCCAGTTGATGGTGCCTGCCATTCGATTCCGGCCTCGGTTTCGATATGGCGGGCTTTTTGACCTCTCGTTCCGTGGCACGAGCACTCGAAACAAATCATGAACGGACACTATATGTTCCATATGTGTTCCGCAACCATTTAATTTAACGTCAACGAGGGTAGGTGTGCTTGGGTCGGTACCCCGAACTCACTTTGAAAGGCCGGAGTCAGAATGTCGCTTTTAGGCAAGGCAGCCGTCGCCATGTGGTGGACCATCCGCCCCGAGCAGCGTTCGGAGTTCGGCGATTGGCATTCGCATGAGCATTTTCCGGAGCGAATGAGCATCCCGGGCTTTCGGCGGGGATCGCGATGGACCAGCACGCGGGATGCAGACGGCTTCTTCGTCCTCTACGAACTGGAGCAGTACGAGACTCTCACGTCCAGAGGTTATCTCGATCGGCTCAACGCGCCCACACCCTGGTCGACCAAGATGATGCCGCATCATCTCAACATGGTCCGCAGCCAGTGCCGGGTGGCCGCGAGCTTTGGCGGTGGCGTCGCAACGTCGCTCGCACCGGTCAGACTTTCGGCCGAAGCCGGGCAGGAGGAGAGCCTGAAAACGAAGCTCGTCGCGGCGTTGCACGATCTCGCCTCGAAACCGGGATTGACGGGCGCCCATCTTCTGATGACCGACACGCCGAAAACAAGTTCGCCGACCACCGAACAGCAAATTCGAGGCTCCGACGGTGTCGCTGACTGGATTGTGCTGCTGTCAGGCTATGATTGCGAAATCGTGCAGCGGACCGTCTTGAACGAGCTTTCAACGTCTGCGCTGCGGAGCATGGGTGCACGGAGCGAATCCAGTACGGGGCACTACGCGCTGGCGTACACCATGACGGCGCAGGACGTCGCCGCTGGATAGGCAGTCAATGTTACGCCGGTCGGTTCTGCGACGGTCATTATGCTCGCGGCAGCTTCACGACGGTGCAGGACTCGCCCTTGCTGGCGGCGGGTGCGAACGGTGGGCGGATCACCAGTGCGTCGGCCGCAGCGAGATTTCCCAGCAGGGAGCTGTCCTGGTGGCCCACCGGAATAGCGACCGGCAACCCATCGGCCGAAGCCTCGAGGCACGCGCGCAGATAGTCCTGCCGCTGATCGTTGGCAACGACGTCCCGTCCAAGCAAGGCCTGCTCCGTCCGGTGGTGAATGTCGTCACGCCCCGACAAGGCACGAATGAGCGGCACCATGAACAAAAAGCCGCAGACATAGGACGACACTGGATTGCCGGGCAGACCGATCACGCGCATCGCGCCGAGGCGTCCGTGCATCATCGGTTTGCCCGGACGCATGGCGATCCGCCAGAACGCCATCTCGACGCCTTCGGCCTCCAGCGATCGCTTGACCAGATCGTGGTCGCCGACCGACGCGCCGCCGGTCGTGATCAGGATATCGGCGCCGCTGTCGCGGGCACTGCGGATCGCGGCCGTGGTAGCCTCCATCGTGTCGGCGGCAATCCCGAGATCGATCGCCTCGGCGCCTTCGCTGCGGGCCAGCGCGCGCAGCGCGTAGCCGTTGGACAGCACGATTTGTCCAGGTCCCGGCGTGCTGCCCGGCAAGACCAGTTCGTCGCCGGTGGCGAGCACGGCCACTTTCGGGCGACGGTGCACCGGCAATTCCGGATAATTCATGCCTGCGGCGAGCGACAGATGACGGTCGGTGAGGCGGCTGCCCGCGCGCAGCAGAACATCGCCTTCGCGAAAATCGATGCCGGCGGGACGTATGTTCTTCCCGGCGGCGGTAGGGTGTTTGACGAGCACAGTGGTGCCGTCGCGTTCCGTGTCTTCCTGGATCACGACAGTGTCCGCGCCCTTGGGCACGACGCCACCGGTAAAAATCCGCAGCGCTTCGCCGGCGCGCAAGGGACGTTCGAACGGACGACCCGCGGCGATCTCGCCGATGACATTCAACCG
>JAFEFK010000005.1 GCA_018240625.1 Pseudomonadota bacterium | reverse complement strand
GATCTGCGCATTTGGAAACGCCATGCTGCCATCGGCCGCACGAATGCCGTTGATATGGTCCGGATGCAGATGCGACAGCAGCACGATGTCGACCGACTTCGGATCGACGCCGGAGGCGGTGAGGTTCTGCAGCGTATTGCCGACCGCGCCCTTGGTCGGGCCTTGATTGGCCACGCCGTTGCCGGTGTCGATCAGCACCAGCTTGGAGCCGGTGTTGATGAGTTGCGGATTAAACGGCACCGTCACCATGCCGTCCGGCATGTACGCAGCGGCGGCGGCCTCTCGCGCCTTTTCCTTCGGCACGTTGCGCACGAAAGTATCCGGCATCGGGAAGCTGCGCGCGCCGTCGTTGATCGACGTGCACTCGAAGCTGCCGACCTTGTAGCGGTAGATTCCTGCCACCTGCTTGTTGGTGGCAGGCGCCTCCGCGCGTGCGGTGCCGTTGAAGATTGGCGCAGCCGCGATCGCGGCGGCTCCAGCCAAAACGTGGCGTCGTGTGATTTCCATGGTGATATCCTCCTTTGAGACGATTTGCCGTTCTGCGGAGCGGCCGCTTTGTCGTTGTTATCGGTGATTATTCTTATCAGCGTTTCGACCGCAAGGCGATCACAACGGCACGAGCGCGCAGCATCCTTCGTCATGCTGCTGGTGCGAATAACCCCTTCCAGCAAAGCTTATTCCGCATTTCGCTTAAACGCTGAACCGCTTTATACCACGCGCCATATCCACTCGACGATTTTGGAAATGCCGTCGCCGAACAACAGCAGAGCCGCTGACCAGATCAGCGCGGAAATCCAGTTGGCGAACTGAAACCGCCAGTACGGCATTTCAAAAATGCCGGCCGCCAGCGGCACCGTCGCGCGCAATGGTCCGAAGAACCGGCCGATGTAGACGGCGGGAACGCCCCACTTCTGCACGAAGGCTTCGCCGCGCGGCAACAGATCGGGATAACGCGACAGCGGCCACATCTCGGCGACACGGTTCTTGAATTTGAAACCGAACCAGTAGGACAGCCAGTCGCCGAGCGCCGCGCCGACGCCTCCTGCGATCCAGATCGGCCAGAAGCTGATGCCGCTGACGCCGATCAACGCGCCGATCGCCACCAGCGCTCCCCAGGCCGGGATCAGCAACGAGATAAACGCAAGCGATTCACCAAAGGCGAGCACGAGCACGATCGGAGCGGCCCAGAGCTGATGATCGCGCACGAAGTCGGTCAGGCCACGTGCGACATCTTCCATTCCCGGGACTTCCCTGCTCGTTGACGAAATGTTGCGCGTGAACCTTTTTCAGGGTTCGTAGCCTTAAGTACCGGCAAGCGGTCCATGGCGCCAGTCACATGACCGGCGCTGCCGATGCCGACCGTGTGAACGTACCCCCACCTTCAATCAAAACTGCACGAGGATTGCCGATGATCGGATCGCTGATGATACGCGTAGCCGCCATAATCCTGCTCGCCGGAATGGCGGCCGGGATCGCCATGGGAATCAAGCAGGATTTTTCGCTGGCTCCGGCGCATGCGCATCTCAACCTGGTCGGCGGCGTGCTGCTGTTCGTCTTTGGCCTTTACTGTTCCTCGCCGGCGAGGAACAGGCGATCGCCCTTGACGTCGGCGCCGAAGTGATCGAAAT
>JAFEFK010000059.1 GCA_018240625.1 Pseudomonadota bacterium | reverse complement strand
GGCGCCGATGTCTCATTTCACGGAATTCTCACATGAAAACGTTCTCGGCCAAGCCCGCCGAAGTGACGAAGAAGTGGGTGCTGATCGACGCCAGCGGCCTGGTTGTCGGACGGCTCGCCACCCTCGTTGCCATGCGGCTGCGCGGCAAGCATCTTCCGACCTACACGCCGCATGTCGATTGTGGTGACAACGTCATCATCATCAACGCCGCCAAGGTGGTTCTCACCGGCCGCAAGCGTGACAACAAGGTCTATTACAATCACACCGGCTTCATCGGCGGCATCAAGGAGCGGACGGCGAAGTCGATCCTCGAAGGTCGCTTCCCGGAGCGCGTCATCGAGAAGGCCGTTGAGCGCATGATCCCGCGTGGACCGCTGGGGCGCGTTCAGTTCGGCAATCTCCGCGTCTATGCGGGCGCGGATCATCCGCACGAGGCTCAGCAGCCGGAAGTCATCGATATCGGCGTCATGAACCGCAAGAACAAGAGGGCCGCATAATTATGTCGGATACCATGCAGTCTCTCGATCAGTTGTCGCAGCTCAAGCCGGCCGCGCCGGAAGCGCCAAAGTACACCAAGAAGGTCGACAAGCAGGGCCGCGCCTATGCCACCGGCAAGCGCAAGGACGCCGTCGCCCGCGTCTGGATCAAGCCGGGCGCCGGCAAGATTCTCGTCAACCGGCGCGAAGTGGAAGTTTACTTCGCTCGCCCGGTGCTTCGCATGATGATCCAGCAGCCGCTCGTCGCCGCCGCCCGTGCGGGTCAGTACGACGTTGTCTGCACGGTCGCCGGCGGCGGTTTGTCAGGACAAGCCGGTGCCGTTCGTCACGGTCTTTCAAAAGCGCTGACGCATTTTGAACCCGAGTTGCGCGGCGTCCTGAAGAAGGGCGGCTTCCTTACCCGCGACTCGCGCGTGGTCGAGCGCAAGAAGTACGGCAAGGCGAAGGCCCGCCGTTCCTTCCAGTTCTCGAAACGCTAATCGTTTCGATAAAATTGCGACGAATTATAAAAGGCGCTCTCCGGAGCGCCTTTTTTGTTTAACGAATACCGACGAATTGATGCTGGTTTTCGTGAAAAGTTGCACTTGCATACAAACGAATTGCAAATGCGGCCGTCGTAGTTTGCGGGAATTGAGGGGAATTTCCTCGGCCAACCCGCGCCCAAAGCGCCAGTCAGATCACGGTTTTCAGCATCGTCATGTCGCTCGACATCTCGACTCTTTATCTCGTCGCGGCCGTTGTCGGCGCCATGCTTGGCGGCATGCTGTTGTTCTTCGGACAGCAACAAAAAATTCCCGCGCTTAACTGGTGGGGCGCGGCCTATATTCTCGGCGCGATCTCGATTGGCGTGTGGACGCTGACTAGTCCACTGCTCGACGGCACGGTAGCGCTGGCGTTTAATGCGGTCGGCTTTGTGGCCTGCGGCATGGTGTGGAGCGCCGCGCGCGTATTTCACGGCCGCAACCCGAACTGGCTCGGTTTGCCGCTTGGCGCCGTGGTCTGGTTGATCGTTATCATGTGCCCTCCCGACGAGACGTCCGCGATGCGCTTGACCATCGGTGCGGGCATCGTCGCAGCCTATGCGGTGCTGACTGCGAACGAATTGTGGTCCGAGCGGCGCAAGACCATGCAGAAGCGCTGGCCGGCGTTACTGGTACCGGCCTTGCACGGCTTCGTGTTGATGCTTCCCATTCTTCTGGGTCATGCGCTGCGCGCCAACGGCAGCAGTTTTGGCGGCAGCGTTTGGGTTCCGATCTTCGCGTTCGAACTCGTCCTGTATGCAGTCGGAACTGTTTTCGTCATCTTCATGCTGGTGTCGGATCGTGCCGTAAAGGTTCACAAGGCCGCCGCCTCGATCGATCCCCTGACCGGCATGTTCAACCGCCGCGGTTTCGCCGAGGCCACCGCGCGGGTAATCGAGCGCGAGGCCAATGCCGGTCGCCCCGTGTCGGCGTTGATTTTCGATATCGATCATTTCAAGTCGATTAACGATCGCTTCGGTCATGCGGCTGGGGACGAAGTCTTGAAACTGTTCGCCATCGTCATCACCAACGCATTGCGGATGACCGATCTGTCCGGACGAATTGGCGGCGAAGAATTCGCTGCGCTGCTGCCATGCTCCATCGAGGAAGCCGTTAATGTCGCTGAGCGCGTCCGTGAATCCTTCGCTGCGAGCGGCATCGCGGTCGACGATGCGCCGGTCGATACCACCGTCAGCATCGGTATCGCCGGCGGTCCTCCCGGAACCGAGCTTGAAGTCCTGCTCGCTGCCGCGGATGCGGCGCTGTATCAAGCCAAGCGCGCCGGGCGCAATCGCGTCGAGGTTGCACAGGAAGAGCCATTGTCGCTGGAGCAGGAGCGGCGAAAGGCTGCGGCGCGGTCAACACCTGTACGTGCGCCCGCTATTCGTCACGCCGGCATCACGCAAAGTCGCGCCTAACAGCAAGGCACGCGTTGCATATGATCGAGAACTGGAACGGAACTGCTGACTCTTGTCGCTAACCGTCCATTTACCATTCGCTTCGTAATATATGCGCATGGCGATAGCGCGCAGCAGCATCCAGAATGATCTTGTATCGCTCGAAGCCGCGGCCGCATCGGCGCGCAGCGGTTTTGGCTGCGTTTTCTCCTCGTCGGACGAATATGAGCACGCCCTTATTACAGAGCGCCGCGCCCAGGGCCGTTATGCCGATCGGCAGGGCAACTGGCCGACGATGGCGTTTATTGCCTTGGCGCTCACGATCGCAGGAACGGTTATCTACTGCATGTAACCTGACCGGGCTGCTGCAGGTGCCGCGAAGGTTGCGCGCCGCAGGCAGAGCGTTCGTTTCCGCGCGCGGGAGACCCAGCACCACATTGGCGACGTCCACACCTGTTGGCTGGATTCCCGCATCCGCGGCAATGAACGGAGCCAAGGACCTGCGCAAACAGAACGAGCGGAGTTGACTTCACGATCGCTGCCGATTGCGATACAGACGGGAGCTTCACGAAAGGTATCCTGACATGATCACTGAAATTGCGCAGATCGACATCAAACCGGGCAGCGAAAGAGATTTCGAGTCAGCGATTGCGAAAGCGCAGTCGATCTTCAAGCGCTGCAAGGGCTGGAAGAGCTTTGAACTGCACCGCTCGATCGAAAAGCCGTCACGCTATCGGCTCCTGATCAAATGGGAGACGCTTGAAAATCACACAGTAGATTTCCGCGAGTCCGCCAATTTTACCGAATGGCGCGCACTGGTCGGGCCCCATTTCGCATCGCCGCCGGAAGTCGAACACACCAATACGGTCGCGAGTTTTTAGAACTGCTGATGCGCACGAAATCGCGGAGGCTCTTTACCTCTCCCCGCTGAGGAGCGGGAGCGCGCATCGTCGCTCGGCAAGCATTTCCGTCAAAATTGAAAGCGTCTAGCCAACGGTCGTGGCCGCCTGTTCGTCGCTATCCTCGCGAACGTAATCCATCACCACCTTGACGATCGCCATCAGCGGCAGCGCCAGCGCCAGACCCCAGATTCCAAACACTTCGCCGAGCAGGATCTGGAAAGCAAACAGTGTTCCGGCGGGAATTTCCAGTGCCTGCCGCTGCAGGATCGGCGTCAGGATATAACTTTCGAGCGCGTGAATGCCGAGGAACAGCGCGAACGCACTGGCCGCCGCGACCCAGCCCGATGCCAGGCTCGCCAGCACGACGATCAATCCGCCGAGCAATGCGCCGATGGTCGGAATGAACGTCAGCAAGCCAGCCTGAATCCCGAGGATGAACGAACTCTGGATGCCGATGATCGATAGCCCGATCCAGGTCACAAGGAATACGACGGTCATGGTGACGATCTGCGCGATCAGCCAGCGCTCCAGGGTGACGCTGATCCGCTCGACCACCGCCGCCGTCGAGCCGCGATACTTCACCGGTGCCATCCACACCAGCCCCTTGCGGTAGATGCTCGGCTGCGCGGCGAAACATAGCCCGAGAAACAGCACGATAAAGAAATTGCCAACCGCACCGACGGTGCCGAGGATCAATTTGAAAGTCTGGCTGACGATGGCGCCGCCGCTGGAGGCGATGGTGCCGGCGCTCGGCAGGCTGTGTTGCACGGCTGCGCCGGGCGTCTCCGAAGTTGCCGCGGTCGACGACGCCGTATTGCCGAGGTCGAGGTAGCTGGTATCGACGCCATTCTTTTCGAGGAAGGCTTTGACGTTGACCAGTTGCGATTTGATGGTGTTGCTGAGCGCAGTGGCTTGCCTTGCGATGGTTGCTCCTCCAAGGAACACGACGCCCGAGAACAGCCCGGCGAGCAGCAGGCAGATAACGGTGAGCCGCAGCCAGTGGGGAAACGTGACGACCTTGCCAAGCAGGTCGGTCAGCGCGTTCAGCATCACACCGAGCAAAACGCCGGCGAAGATCAGAAAAAGCGCGGCGGCATAATACCAGGCGAAGGCCACAGCGACCCCGAACGATACGATGCCGATGCCGCCGAGAGCGATCGCCGAGGCCAGATCTGTCCGGTTCTGAACCTTAACTTCGGTGAATTCCGTCACGCCTGCCTCTTTCCAGTTCTGAACGCTCAGTGTCCCGTCAAACGCCAGCCGGATCAAGCCAGAGCTTCGCTCGTCGCGCCAAGACCGATATGGTGCAATCGTGTCTTCTCTGCGAATCTCAGGGGTGCCAGCGCGATGACCTTCAAGTGGGCCGGACCCATCCTGTTACTGGCGGCGCTGGTGATCGGCGACCAGATTCGCCTCAACAGGCCCGGCCATAAATATCTGATGTCGGTAAGTGTCGCGACGCCCGATGGTATCAAATCGGCGTCCGGCGTTTTCGCGGTTGTTCCCTACCGGGGCTACAGCGTTTCCGGCGCCACGCGCACGCGAGGCGATGCGCTGTTCGTCGATCTCGGCCATGGCAAGAACCTGCTTGCGCTGATGATGCATGGTGAGAAGGGCGCCGAGACGGATGGCATGAATTATGTCGCGCTCCGGGCTTACAGGGCCGCGGGACGCAACGTGAGTTTCGGCAATCTCAGTCAGATGACCGGGTCCGTTCCGGTGACCGGTGACTTGATTCCCGTTCTGATCACGTTCGCGGACTTGGCCGATCCGAAAACGGCGCGGGTCGCGTCTCCCGACGATCTCGCCGGTGTGCTCGGAGCCGGCTATCGGTTGAATGGTATCACTGTGACGGTAGTGAAGAACGGCTTCTGGCCTCTCGACTTTGGTGGTTCGCTCGGAGAACCCGTCACGCACGGGATCGGGGGAAAGTTGCCGTGGTGGAATGGCACCGATGCGCCGGCTGCCGCGGCGTTGCGGGCGGCGGGTCTTGTTCCAACCGCGGCCGAGGCGCGAATGCCGTTCGACGCGATGGCTGCCTTTATACGCAAGTAGCTGTTGGGCAGGGTCTTCAGGTCGCAATCCATGACACGTGATCCCATGACACGTGATCCCTTGGCTGGTGGGGCGACCGAGAAATGTCCTCAAAGGAAAAGGCGCTCCCTTGCGGGAGCGCCTTTGAATTTAGCCGATCGTCAGACGATCACTGCGAATAGTACATCTCG
>JAFEFK010000599.1 GCA_018240625.1 Pseudomonadota bacterium | reverse complement strand
GTCCGAGACCGACATACATCTTTTACTGACGGCCTTGGGCGGAGTGGGACTGCTGGTCATACTGATCGTCTCGCGAATCCGCCTGCATCCCTTGATTGCGCTGCTTGTGGTCTCGCTGGTCGTCGGCATCGTGGCTGGCATGGATATCAGCGGGATCGCCGGTGTCATCATCAATGGTGCCGGCCACACCTTGGGCTCGGTCGGACTGATCGTCGCGCTCGGCGCCATGCTCGGCAAGATACTTGCCGATAGTGGCGTCACTGAAGCCATCGCCGAGTCGATTGTCGAACGTTCGTCCGACAGGATGTTGCCATGGGCCATGGCCTTCGCGGCGTTCATCATCGGCATTCCCATGTTCTTTGAAGTCGGCTTGATGGTCGTGCTTCCGCTGATCTTCAGCGTCGCGCGCAAGCTTGAGGAGAAGGCGACCTACAAGGGCTCGGCCTACGTTCTGCTGGGAGTCCCCGTGATTGCTGCGCTGGCATCGATGCATGGCATGGTGCCGCCGCATCCCGGTCCCCTGACGGCGATCGCCACGCTGAAGACCAGCGTCGGCCCGACGATGCTCTATGGTTTCATTGCCGCTGTCCCGGCGATCGTTCTCGGCGGCCCTGTTTATGCCCGCTTCATCGCTCCGCGAATGACGGTGCGGCCGGACCAGGCGCTGCTCGATCAGTTTACGGGGCCCACTGCGCACGAACGCAAACCCAATCAGAATTCAACGGGCGCGTCCTCTGGGATCGGCGTCGGATTGCTTGCCGTGCTGATGCCGGCATTGTTGATGCTGGCTCACACTCTGGGAGAAATTCTGCTACCCGCCCACTCATTGGGCCTCAAGATCACGGCATTTCTGGGAAACCCTTTGATCGCGATGCTTGCCGGTGTGCTGTTCGCGTCAATCGGTCTTGTTTATATGCGTGGAGGTGACACCGAGGCGCTTCGCGAGTCTCTCGGCGGCAGCCTCAAGCCGATCGCGGGTGTCTTGCTGATTATTGCCGGCGGCGGCGCATTCCAGCAGGTGCTGACGAAGGCGAAGGTCGGCGACGCCATCGTGCATCTGACGCACTACTTTTCATTTCCACCCTTGGTGCTTGGCTGGATGATCGCGATGATGCTTTCGGTCGCGACCGGATCGGCGACGGTGGGAATCGTCGGGGCGGCCGGGTTGCTGGCGCCGCTGGCAACGGCCAATCCGGATCTGAATCTGCCACTGCTCGCGCTCGCCATTGGGTCCGGTTCACTCTTCTTCAACTATGCCAACCATGCCGGGTTCTGGATGGTGAAGGAGTCCTTCGGCATGTCGATGGGCGAGGCAACGAAGACGATCTCTGTTGTTCAGTCCATCGTTGCGCTTGTCGGCCTGGGAATGGTCCTGCTTTTGAATCTTTTGCCGGCGTTGCCGTCGTGAAGGGGTGGGCATCGCGGATTCATCGTCGCGCGTTGGCGGCAACCGATGCCACATCGCGATGTTCAACAGCTAAAGCCAATGGAAGGTAGGATTTGATGACTTCAGCGAGCAGAATTCCAGCGACCCTGATCCCCGGTGACGGGATCGGTCCCGAAATAACCGAAGCTGCGACGAGCGTGCTCGACGCACTCGGAAAGCCGTTTGAGTGGGATGTTCAGCAGGGGGGAATGGCGGGTATCCAAAACGGTGGTGACCCGCTGCCGCCATCGCTGATCGAAAGCGTCCGCCGCACCAAGCTCGCGCTGAAGGGGCCGTTGACGACGCCGGTTGGGGGCGGCTTTCGCTCGGTGAATGTCCGTCTGCGGGAGGAGTTCGGGCTTTTCGCCAATCTCCGTCCCGTTAAAACCATGGTGCCTGGTGGGCGTTACGAGGATATCGATCTGGTTCTGGTCCGAGAGAATATCGAAGGTCTCTATGTTGCCTTCGAACACTACATCGCTATCGGTGACGATCCGCATGCCGTTGCGATTTCATCCGGCATCAATACGCGTGCTGAAGCGCGGCGTATCATCCGGTTCGCGTTCGAATATGCACTGAGCCACGGACGCAAGAAGGTGACCGTCGTCCACAAGGCGAATGTCCTGAAGGCTTTGACGGGTCTGTTTCTGGAAGCGGGCCGCGAGGTCAGCAAGGAATACGAAGGCCGGGTCGTCATGGACGACCGGATCGTTGACGCCTGCGCCATGCAGCTCGTGATGAACCCGTGGCAATTCGATGTGATCGTAACCACCAATCTGTTTGGAGACATTCTGTCCGATCAGATGTCAGGACTGGTCGGGGGACTCGGCATGGCGCCGGGAGCGAACATCGGCGACAGCGCTGCTATTTTCGAGGCAGTGCATGGGTCGGCTCCCGATATCGCCGGCAAAGGCGTGGCCAATCCGCTGGCGCTGATCCTGGCCGCTGGATTGATGTTGAGACATGTTGGGAAAGCAGACCTTGCCGCACGCTTGCAGAATGCGGTCGAGCAGGTTCTTCAAGTCGACAATATCCGAACAGGTGATCTCGGCGGCAAGGCAAGCACCCGAGATTTCGCGGCGGCGATCGTCAAGCGGCTCGCATAGTGCGCAGCTATCTGCCTGACTAAAAAGCGATCGCAGAAATTAAGGAGTGGAATGATGGTCAAGGGTTCGGATCTGCTTGTTGCAGCATTGGAGCAAGAAGGCGTCGAGCGTGTGTTCGGCGTTCCCGGAGAGGAAAATCTCGATGTTGTGGAGTCGCTGCGCAACTCGAAGATCGAGTTGGTGCTGACGCGGCACGAGCAGGCGGCGGCATTCATGGCAGCGACCCATGGGCGGCTCACGGGCCGGCCGGGCGTTTGCATTGCGACGCTGGGGCCGGGAGCGCTGAACTTCTCCACCGGTGCGGCTTATGCCCAGCTTGGCGCGATGCCGATGATCCTGATTACCGGCCAGAAGGCGATCATGAGCAGCCGTCAGGCGCGCTTCCAGATCGTCGATGTGATCGCGTCGATGAAGCCGATCACCAAGCTTTCACGTCAGATCGTCAGTGCGTCGAGCATTCCGACGGTCGTGCGCGACGCTTTCCGCGTGGCAATGGAGGAGCGTCCGGGGCCGGTTCATCTCGAATTGCCGGAGGATATCGCCGGGACCGAGGTCGAGCCGGTGCCGATGGTGCCGACCCATCCGATCGAGATTCCGATCGCCCATCGTGTGGCGCTCGACCGTGCGGCGGACATCATCCTTGCGTCGAAGCGGCCGCTGATCGTGCTCGGCGCGGCGGCGAGCCGTCCGCGCTCGACGGCAGGGATCACCGGCTTCGTGCGGCGGACCGGCATTCCCTTCGTCACGACGCAGATGGGCAAGGGGACGGTGGCGAGCGGCACCAACCAGTATATGGGCACGGCGGCGCTGTCGGAGCGCGACTATGTGCATGAGGCGATCGACCAGGCCGACCTGATCATTGCGATCGGGCACGACACGGTCGAGAAGCCGCCATTCATCATGGGACCGAACGGCCCCAAGGTGATTCATGTGAGCTATACGCCGGCGACGGTGGAGCAGGTCTATTTCCCCCATGCGGAGGTGGTTGGCGATATCGGCCCGAGCCTCGAGCTGCTGGCCGATCGTGTCGACGGCAAGCTGCATACGGCCAAGGCGCTGTTGCCGCTGCGCGAGAGCATCCTGGAGCGGATCGCGGCGCGCGCGACGGAAGATCGCTTTCCGGTTACGCCGCAGCGGCTGGTGCACGACGTCCGGCAGGTCATTCCGGAAAACGGCATCATCGCGCTCGACAACGGCATGTACAAGATCTGGTTCGCGCGCAATTACCGGACCTATGTCGCCAACACCGTATTGCTCGACAATGCGCTTGCCACCATGGGCGCGGGCCTGCCGTCGGCGATGATGGCGTCGATACTCTATCCGGAGCGCCGGGTGATGGCGATCTGCGGTGACGGCGGCTTCATGATGAACAGCCAGGAGCTGGAGACCGCGGTGCGGCTCAAGCTCAACCTCGTCGTGCTGATCCTCAACGACGGGGCCTACGGCATGATCCGATGGAAGCAGGCGGTCGACAACTTCCCGGATTTCGGCCTGACATTCGGCAATCCGGACTTCGTCCGCTACGCGGAATCCTACGGTGCGAAGGGATCGCGCGTGACGTCAGTCGATGCGCTGGTGCCGACGCTGGAAACGGCCTTCAAGGGCGGCGGCGTCCATCTCGTCGACGTGCCGATCGATTACTCGGAAAACACCCGCGTGCTGGTTGATGAGCTGCGCAATCGGTAACCGGCCAGGTTCGTGAGGGGCCGAATATCCCGGAGAGCTCCGGGACGAACGCAAGAACTGGGACGACCGCAAGAACCGGGGTGCAAGAACAAGATGAGGATATGAAAATGGTCGGAAGTTTCACCTTTCAAGCGCCCTCGAACATTCTGTTCGAGCCGGGAGCCACCCGCAAGGTGGCGGATCTGGTTGCCGGTTACGGCGCACGCCACGTCATGCTGGTGACCGACAAGGGGGTACGCGCGGCCGGACTGACCAAGGGCGCCGAGGCGTCGCTGGCGGCGGCCGGCATCGCGGTCAGCGTTTTTGAAGACGTTGTCGCCGATCCGCCGTCGCATGTGATCGAAGCAGCCGCCGCTGCCTGCCGGTCGAGCAATATCGATCTGGTCTTGTCGATCGGCGGCGGCAGCGCGCTCGATACCGCCAAGCTCGTCGCCTACCTCGCGAAGACGCCGGATCGCCTTGACGACATCTATGGCGTCGGGCTCGCCAAAGGAAAACGATTGCCGTTGCTCTTGGTGCCGACGACGGCCGGTACCGGCTCTGAAGTGACGCCGATCTCCATCGTGACCACGCCAACCACCGAGAAGAAGGGCGTGGTCTCCCCGATCCTGATTCCGGATTGGGCGATCCTCGATCCGGAGCTGACGCTGGGTCTTCCGGCCCACGTCACAGCCGCAACCGGCATCGACGCCATGGTGCACGCGATCGAGGCTTACACCAGCAAGGTCAAGAAGAATCCGATGTCCGACCAGCTCGCGCGGCAGGCGCTGTCGCTGCTGTCGGCAAATGTGCGGCGCGTCTGCCGGCATGGCGGCGACCTCGAGGCGCGGTCCCAGATGTTGCTGGGATCGATGCTCGCCGGCATGGCTTTCGCCAACGCGCCGGTCGCGGCGGTCCATGCGCTGGCCTATCCGATCGGCGCGATCTTTCATGTTCCGCATGGGTTGTCGAACGCGCTGGTGTTGCAGCATGTGCTTGAATTCAACCTGTCGGCAGCCGAAGGGCTCTATGCGGAGCTGGCCGAGATCGTCAAGCCGGGTTTGCGGGGCAGCCAGGCCGAGAAGGCGCGAGCCTTCATCGACGAGATGACCGCGATCAGCCGCGATTGCCAGGTGCCGGCCTCGCTGGCGGCGGTGGGAATTGGTCGTGATGACCTGAAGAAGCTCGCCGAAGATGCGATGAAGCAGACGCGCCTGCTGGTCAACAATCCCCGGGAACTGACGCTGGATGACGCCTACGCCATCTACAGCGCGGCTTACGGCGATGGCAGCA
The DNA here is from genome assembly GCA_018240625.1 of Pseudomonadota bacterium. Taxonomy (GTDB): domain Bacteria; phylum Pseudomonadota; class Alphaproteobacteria; order Rhizobiales; family Xanthobacteraceae; genus Nitrobacter. The sequence goes on along the minus strand of JAFEFK010000599.1, from coordinate 5,370 downwards.
ATCGTTCTGTGCAGGCTGCTCATGGCTGAGGAAAGCCCTGCCAATCCGTTCGGGCCGATCGCCGCGCAGTGGATGGAATCCTGGCGGGCCATGATTGGCGCCGGCAAGGAGACCGGCTCAACCTGGTCGAACTCGATGCTGCCCTTCATCATGAAGCGGGCAACCGAAAGCGGATTCGGCATGAGCGCCGGCAACGATCTCGCCGAAGCCATCGAGCGGATGGCCAAGGGGCCGCGCCTTGCAGATATGCTGGATTTCGATCGCAAGCTCGCGCAGCTCACGATGGCCTGGAACGAACTGCAGAGCAAGCTCGCGGCCTATCATGTCGTTGCCGCGAAGCCCTGGATGCGCGCGGCGGAGCAATTCGGCGCGAGGACGCCGGCTGACACAGCCAAGGACGCCGGGTGGCGCGAGCAGATCGGCGCCTGGAATCAGCTTGCCAACGAGGAACTGATCGCCAACCAGCGCACCGGGGAGTTTCTTGCCGCGCAGAAGGACCTGCTGCACGCGGCGACCGAACTCCGGGCACGGCAATCCGAGATCGCCGAGATCATTGCCGGTGTGTTCGGCATTCCGACCCAGCGGGATTTCGATGACGTCACCCGTCAGCTCACCGAGTTGCGGCGCGAGGTGAGGGCGCTCGAACGCCGGCTTGGTACGCGCGGCGATGCGGCATCAGGAGCGAGCGCATGAGCAGCGGCAAACCAAACTGGGATACGGCCGCGGCCTTCGCCGAGATGACCGAAAAGATGGTGAAGGCCGGCAAGCTGCTGTCGGCCATCAAGGATGAAGATGTCGATGTCGGCGCGACCCCGAAGAAGTTGGTGATGCGCCGCGACAAGGTCGAACTGTTCCGTTACGAGCCGCTGGCGGCGCAGCAGGTCAAGACGCCGGTGCTGTTGGCCTATGGCCTGATCGGCCGCTACACCATGGCGGATTTGCAGGAGGACCGCTCGCTGGTTCGCAGCCTGCTGGCGCGGGGACTGGATCTCTGGCTGATCGATTGGGGACAACCGAACCGCACCGAGCGCTGGCTGACGATCGACGATTATGTCGACGACTACATTCATGCCGCGGTCGAGCGGATCTGCCGCGAGACCGGTCATGACAAAATCACGCTGCTCGGCATCTGCGAGGGCGGGGTGTTCATGACCTGCTACGCCGCCCTACATCCGGACAAGGTCAAGGGGCTGGTGCTGACGATCACGCCGATCGATTTCCATGCCGACCACGATGATCCCGATACCCACCACGGCTTTCTGAATCTCTGGACGCGAAGTCTCGAGCGCGCCGATATCGATCGGCTGGTCGACACCTATGGCGGCCTTCCCGGCGAGTTCATGAGTTCGGTCTTTTCCTTGATGACGCCGATGCGCTCGCTGACCAAATACAATGTCGATCTGATCGACGTCGTCGATGACGAAGCCAGGCTGATGAACTTCCTGCGCATGGAAAAATGGCTCGCCGACCGGCCGGCCCATCCCGGTGAGGCCGCCAAGCAGTGGCTGAAGGATCTCTATCAGGATAACAAGCTGGTGAAAGGCGAATTCACGTTGTCGGGGCGGCGCGTCGATCTCTCGAACCTGACGGCGCCTGTCCTCAACGTGTTCGCGTTGAACGACCACATCATTCCGCCGACGTGCTCGCGCGCACTGGGCGCGCATGTCGGGACCAGGGACTATTCGGAGATCGAGTTGCCGGGCGGTCATGTCGGCCTGTTCGTGTCGAGCAAGTCGCAGGGCTCGCTGAGCAAGGGCATATCGGAGTGGCTCGTGGCCAGGGACGGACAATGAGCAAGGACAAGATCGTTTCCGCCGACGAGGCCGTCGCCATCATCCGCGATCGCGATACGGTCTGTGCGTCCGGTTTCGTCGGAATCGGAACGCCCGATGAGTTGTTGATCGCGCTCGAGAAGCGCTTTCGCGAGACGCGGCATCCGTCGGATCTGACGCTGATGTTCGCGGCGGCCCCGGGCGATGCGGGCGATCGCGGGCTGAACCGGCTCGCCCATGGCGGCTTGCTCAAGCGGGTGGTCGGCGGTCATTGGGCGCTGGTGCCCAAGCTTGGCGAGTTGGCGCTGGTTAATCAGATCGAAGCTTACAACCTGCCGCTCGGCTGCATCTCCCATCTCTATCGCAATATCGCTGCGCGCGGACCCGGCGTGATCTCCAAGATAGGTCTGAAGACGTTTGTCGATCCGCGATTGCAGGGGGGCAAGCTCAACGAACGCACCACCGAAGATCTCGTCGAACTGATCCAAATCGATGATGAGGAGTGGCTTCGCTACAAATCGTTTCCGATCAACGTTGCGTTGCTCCGGGGGACGACCGCCGATCCGGCCGGCAACATCACCATGGAGCGCGAGGCCCTGACGCTCGACAACCTGGCGATGGCGATGGCCGCGAAGAATTCGCGCGGCTTTGTGATCGTCCAGGTCGAGCGCATTGCGGCCAGCAACTCGCTGAATCCGCGCGAAGTGCAGATTCCCGGCATTCTTGTCGACTGCGTGGTCGTCGCCGATCCCGCCAATCATGTCCAGACCTACGGCGCGACCTACAGTCACGCCTTCTCAGGCCGGCAAAGGGTGCCGATGGACCGCGTCAAGCCGCTTGAGCTCGATGAGCGCAAGGTGATTGCGCGGCGTTGCGCGTTCGAGCTTCCGCCGGGCGGCGTAGTCAATCTCGGGATCGGCATGCCCGAAGGCGTGGCCGCCATCGCTGCCGAAGAGCATATGCTGGAGTTTCTGACTCTGACGGCAGAACCCGGCATCATCGGCGGCATGCCGCAGGGTGGGCTCAATTTCGGGACCGCGCTCAATCCCGACGCCGTGGTCCATCAGAACCAGCAGTTCGATTTCTACGATGGCGGCGGGCTTGATCTTGCCTGTCTCGGTATGGCGCAAGCGGATCGCGCGGGCAATGTCAACGTCAGTTGCTTCGGCTCGCGGCTGGCCGGTGCCGGCGGGTTCATCAATATCTCGCAGAGCGCTAAGAAATTGGTGTTTGCGGGAACGTTCACCGGCGGCGGACTGAAAATCGCCGTGGAGGACGGTGCGCTGCATATCTTGCGGGAAGGGAAGACGCGAAAGTTCGTGACCGCGGTCGAGCAGATCACGTTCAGCGGCGATCACGCGGCGGACACGGGTCAGCCCGTGTTCTATGTCACCGAGCGCTGCGTTTTGCAGCGGACGCCCGCCGGTGTCGAGTTGATCGAGGTGGCGCCCGGGATCGACATCGACCGCGACATTCTGGGGCAGATGGATTTCAAGCCGCTGATCCGCAACGTCCGCCCGATGGACAGCCGCATCTTCCGCGACGGGCCGATGGGACTCGACCATATGCTGCTCGGGCGAAGCCTCGCCGACCGGATCAGCTACGACGCCGAGCGCAACACGCTGTTTGTCAATTTCGAGGGTTTCGAGGTCAGGACGGTCGAGGATGTCGACATGATCCGCCGCGAGGTCGAACGTATCTGCCGTGGCGTCGGCAAATCCGTCGCGCTGATCGTGAATTACGATGGTTTCAATCTGGAGCCGGCCGTCACCGATACTTACTTTTCGATGATCGCCTATCTCCAGCAGCGCTATTACAGTTCGGCTTCCCGTTACACCACCAGCGCATTCATGCGCCTCAAGCTGGGTGAAGGACTGGCCGAGCGCCATGTCGCGCCGCATATCTTCGAGACTGGAGCGGAGGCGCAGGCATTTGCGCGGAGCCAACGCAAGGAAGATGTCTAACGACGCTAACTCCGGAGACGAGCGATGAGCCAGGAAATCGAAGCGGCCACAAAGGCGATGCAGGAGCAGCTTGCGAAGCTGACGGAGAGTTTCAAGATTCCAAGCGCGGATATAAATGCGATGATGGAGAGTCAACGCAAGAACATCGAGGCCATAGCGAAGGCGGCGCAGTTGACGGCGGAAGGTGTCGCCGCGGTTTCGCAACGCCAGTTGGAAATCTTCCGCGCCACGTCGGAGCAACTCACAGCGGCGCTGCGCGACATGAAGTTGTCCGGCGAGCAGCAGAGAGACCTGGCGCGCAAGACGTTCGAGGCCACGCTCGCCAACACGCGTGAGCTTGCGGAAATGACCGCCAAGTCGAATCGCGAGGTCTTCGATGTGATGAAGCAGCGCATGACCGAGGATTTCGAGCAGATCCGAACGTCGTTTCTCTCGCCGCAAGGCAAGAAGTAGCGGTCGGGCTGCATCGGGGTGATGCAGGGCGCGTGGCCAAGGGATCGGCCGCGTTCACGCAGGTTTTGGAAGCGAGATGCTGGAAGCGGTCAATAATAAGGTGCGAGGTTCGACGGTAACATCCGGATGCCCGCAGCCGGACCGCGAGGGGCGTATGCTCGGGCTGTCGCCGTCCGGCTTCCATCAGCTCGCCTATACCGATTGGGGACCGGTCGACGACAGGAGGCCGATCATTTGCGTGCACGGGCTGACACGGCAGGGCCGCGATTTCGATCACCTCGCGCAGCGCCTGGTTGCGGCCGGCAGGCGCGTGATCTGCCCGGATCTTCCGGGACGCGGGCATAGCGATTGGATCTGCAACCCCGATCACTATGCGCTGCCGCAATATTGTGCCGACATGAATGCATTGATTGCGCGCCTGGGCGTCGCCGAGGTGGATTGGGTCGGCACGTCGCTCGGCGGCTTGATCGGCATAGTCATGGCCGGCTTCTCCGGCAGTATCGTCCGCAAACTCGTGGTCAACGACATCGGGCCTTTCGTGTCGTCAACAGGATTGCAGCGGATCGGTCAGTACATCAGCAACATGCCCGCGCTGTTCAAAACGATCGAAGATGCGGAGAAATATTTTCGTACCGTGCTTGCTCCCTATGGCAGGCTGGCGAACGAACATTGGCGTCACCTGACGCACTACAGCGTTCGCTGGGACGACGCGCGGCAGGGCTATGTTCTGCTCTGCGATCCCGCGATCGCGAAGGGATTTCGCTTGCCGTGGTTTCAGCCGCTGAATCTGTGGACCTATTGGGAGGCCATCAGGGCGCCTACGCTGGTGTTGCGTGGCCTTCACTCGGATCTGCTGTCATCCGATCTCGCAGCCGAGATGCGAAAACGCAATCGTCTGGCTCAGGTTTTTCAATTCGACGACTGCGGGCATGTACCGCCGCTGATGGCCTCCGAGCAAATCGATGTCGTCGCGCAGTTTTTGCTCAAGGAAACAAATGTTGGCCGAGGAGAGAAGGATGGATAGCCACGCGAATATGCCTGTCGCCGACAAGACCTACGATGTGAGCCCGGATTGGGCGAGGCGCGCCTTTATCGACGAGGCCAGGTATAACGAGATGTACGCGCGCTCGGTTGGAGATCCGAACGGGTTCTGGGCCGAACAGGGCAAGCGGGTCGACTGG
>JAFEFK010000598.1 GCA_018240625.1 Pseudomonadota bacterium | reverse complement strand
GAACGGTCCGCGCGCGATCGGCGCGCAATAGTTGATCGTGACCGCCAGCGGATCGCCGGCGCGCTCGACATGCCCCATGATCGCGCGCAACATCGTGGCGGCCGTGACGCCGCCGAACGGTCCGACGAAAGCCCAATAGTCATCGCTGGTGTGGCCGAGCCACCGGCTGTCGCCGGGAACAACGCGCGTCGCAACATCGAAGACGTGCTCAGGGATTTCGGGGGATGTGTGCAATCGATCAGCCTTTGTACGGGCAGGGCGGACAATTCATTTGATGTCCATCGGCGATGCTTCTTATCCGATGTGTCCGCTTCTTGTTTCAAGTTGTTTCATCAGGCAGTCCGGCAATCATCCGTAACAGTGTGCAAGGTCCGATTAACCAGCGCGGCCTGACCTTCGCGTCATCGAATCGCAGCCATCCTGTTCGCACGGAGATTTCATGTCCGATATCTACAGTATTCTGTCGTCTGCCTACACCGCGACGCCCACAACGGCGACATCGAATACGCCCTACACCAATGTCGATCCTACGCTCTATCAGGGTACCTGGTCGGGGACCTATTCGAGCAACAACCAGAAATTCCAGCTAACCGTCTTGCAGGTCAATGGCTTCCGCGCGCAGGTGAAATACCAGAGCGGGTCGACCGTGCAGTATCAAAGCGTCCTGATCAAGGACAGTTCGTTTCGCGTTGGCGATACCAAGTTCACGCTCAACGCCAACGGCGGCGCGACGGTGGGCACGGTCATCACCAACCCGATCGACGGCAGCACCACCTTGATTCAGGGCAGCGCGACGCTGGATAGCTGAGGAGGCGATAGGCCAGTTGAATGGATCGGCCTTTGAACCTTTGTCAGCGCGTCGCAGACGAATTGCCGGGCGGGGCTTTCAGGGGTCGGCCATGAGCCTCATTGCAAAAATCCTGTCGCACGCACGTCCACTTCACCGAGTAAAGGATCCAACGATCGAGGTGCTCGCCATCTTCTGTCTGCTCGGACTTCTGCTATCGCTTCTGGCTGTCCGGTTTGGGATCGATCCGGACATCGGCCTGTCTGCTATCGCTGTCGCGCAATAGGCGCGGAGGCCGCGAGAAGATCGATGTAGAGCGGCTGGCTCGCGTTCCGCCGCAATTTTTGCGGGTGAGACCGTTCGCTAGAACAAATTAAGAACACTTTAGCAAGTCTTTGATATATCATTGTGATTCGGCGCATCGCCAACACAATATCTATGGTCTGTCAGGGATTTCGAGGACTACATGTCCACCATCGCCTTCGATCAGTTCGCACTCACCCGCATTGCGGACTTCGCACGATCGCTATCGCGGCTGCATCACATCTCCCGCCGCCGGCAGGTCGACGACGATCAGTTCGACCGCGAGTTCAACGCGGTCTGCATGTCCGTCTGGGGCTACACCACCGACGACATCAGCGACGATCTCTTCTCGGTCGCCGATCATGCCTTTCTAGATTCCCTCGACGAGGCCCATGCGCGGATCTTCGCAGCGGAGCAGGGCTACGATCTTGTCGACGACACGGGGATGCTCACCGACTGGTGGGGTTATTGCTGGATGATACTGGCCGAGAAACGCGGTCTGCTGACACCGGAGAATCGCACGGCGGCGCGCGCTGACATCGAGGAAAAGTATCTGTCGGCGCCGAACGTCATTGGCGTCATCGTTGGGCGATGACAGGCGGACCTCGTGTGGTGGTTCAGAAGTTCGCTTTGTTGTCCCGGCGAGTCCGTCAAGCGAACTTCGGAATCGGGACACTAGTTGACGACGTGCTTGCCGGAAGGCGACGCCGTTTTCCGCGCGCGCGGCAGATTAGCTTCGCGGCTCACGGGCATGTCGTCGGGGATCATCTCCGCTGTGACAGGCGCGACTTTCATTTCGCCCAGCCGCGCGCGCACGCTTGCGGTCAGGCCGGGAAAGTCAGCAATCGGCGTGAATTCTGCGGTTTGATCGGTGCCGACGCGGATGCCGGAATAGGCGACAAGTCCGGTCGACGTTGCGATGACGTCACCGGATCGCAGCGAGGTATCAAGCGAGAGATCGATCGGGGCGAGGCCTGCAGGATCACGGCCGTTGCAGGTGCAACCGGCCTTTAGCGCCTTGCGATAGGCGTAGGCGTTGTCGCTGTCGGCATAACGCTCGCCGCTGCTGGTGGTCGCGCTGTCGATGCTGCTGCCGGAGAACACCTTGGTGGGGCTCGCCGGGCAGAAGGCCTGGCACATCTGCGCGGGTGTCGAGCCACCGCGCGCAAGCAGCGGAAAATATCGGCCGTCGCACGTTCGCACGCAAAACGCGGCGGTGCGTCCGCTCGAGGTCGGGGGTTTCGGCGCCGCGGGCTGCGGCTGATTGAGGCCAGACGGGTCGGCGAAAGCGCTGACTGCCGGCGACTGCTGCTGTTGCCTCGAAGCGCCGCCGAAGAAGAAGTCAAGCAGACCTTCGGCGGACGCGATGCCCGGTACCAGCAATAGCGGAATGGCAAGTGCTGCGGCGGCAAAAATCATGCGGTGACGGAGCACCGCGGTCTGTAACTCGTAACGCAACGCCTACCCCACGCAACCGAACACACAGAATTTCACGCGCGCCGTGCCACGACCCGGTATCTTGGGCCCGGCGCGGCATCGACATTAGTGCGGGATGGTAAACGAGCGGTGAGCGAGCGGCTTAATGGCTGAAGAAATCAGCCCGGCCGCGAGGGGCGATTTCGGCGGCCGCGGGCGGGTAACCAATCACCTGTTGAGGAATTCGCTCGCCTTGTAGAGCGCCCGGAACGGCACGCCGGCTTGTGCAAAAGTTTCCGCCGCGCCTTCTTCGCGGTCCACCATGGTGAACACCAGCACGATCTCGCCGCCGGCTTCGCGCACGGAGTCCACGGCCTTGATCGCCGAGCCGCCGGTGGTGGTGACGTCCTCGACGATGACGACGCGCTTGCCCTTGAGGCTTTCGGTCTTGGTCAGCCCTTCGACCGACAGCCGCGCGCCGTGTTCCTTCGGCTTCTTGCGCACGAAGAACGCAGCGATCGGCTGATTCTTCAGCCATGACAACTGCGCGATGGCGCCGGCCAGCGGCACAGCGCCCATTTCGAGCCCCCCGATATAATCGAGCTTGTCGTCCTTGAGCGCCTCGAAGCTCAGTTCTGCGAGCAATGCGGCACCCTCGGGATCGAGCATGGTCGGCTTGAGGTTGAAGTAGAAATCGCTCTTGCGGCCTGAGGCCAGCGTAATCTCGCCGCGCCCGAACGAGCGCGTACGGATGATATCGGCGAGGCGGGCGCGGGCGGCTGACTTCGACACGGGCGATTGTCTCTCTGGTAAGGTGGCGCGCAATCTATCGGGCAATCGGCGCGCATTCCAGTGGCGATGACACGTCTTCAACAGAGCCTGATGTCATCGTCCGCGCACACGGATGATCCAGTAGTCCGACAGGTCAGTTGTGATGCCGAGAGGTTTCAGGTTACTAGATACCCCGCTTTCGCGGGGTATGACATCACATGACCATTGAACTTCACACCTGGAACACGCCGAACGGCCGTAAGATCAGCGTCGCGCTGGAAGAAATGGGGCTGCCCTACCGCGTCATCCCCGTGAACATCAGCAAGGGCGACCAGTTCAAGCCGGAATTTCTCGCCATCAGCCCCAACAACAAGATTCCGGCTATCGTCGATCCCGACGGTCCGGACGGCCAACGCGTCAGCGTGTTCGAATCCGGCGCGATCCTGCTCTATCTCGGCGAAAAGACCGGCAAGTTTCTTCCCAAGCCGCTGATCGAACGGATTCCGGTGCTGGAATGGCTGATGTGGCAGATGGGCGGCTTCGGGCCGATGCCGGGGCAGGTGCATCATTTCATCGCGCTCGAGAACGAGCAGGACCGCGCCTATGGCCTCAAGCGTTACATGGCGGAGACGCGGCGGCTGTACGCCGTACTCGACAAGCGGCTTGCGGACCGGGAGTACGTGGCGGATGCGCTGTCCGTCGCCGATTTCGCCATTCTCGGCTGGGCATGGCGGCATCCGCGTCACAAGGTCGACTTCGCCGACTTTCCGAATGTGGGCCGCTGGTACGAGCGGCTGATGGCGCGGCCGGCTGTGAAGCGCGGCATGGAAGCGAAGCTGGATTGATCTGCTCCCTCGCCCCGCCCTGCGGGGAGAGGTGAAAAAGTCACGCCTTCCGCGTCTCGAACGCCATCCGCAAGGCGAGTCCGGCGAGCGCGGTGCCCATCAGCCAGCGCTGAGCCTTCAGCCAGAGCGGCCGCGCACCGAGGAAGGCCGCGATCGATCCGGCTCCGATGGCGATCATGGCATTGACGCTGACGCTGATCGCGATCTGGATTGCGCCGAACACGACCGACTGCGCGAGCACGCTGCCCTGCGCCGGATCGATGAACTGCGGCAGCAGCGCCAGATAGAGCATCGCGATTTTTGGATTGAGCAGGTTGGTGACGAAGCCCATCGCGAACAGCTTTCGCGGACTGTCGGCCGGGAGCGCCTTGACCTGAAACGGCGAGCGGCCATTCGGCTTCAGCGCCTGCCATGCCAGCCACAGCAGATAGGCCGCACCGGCCAGCCGCAGCGCGTCATAGGCGTAGGGCACGGCGAACAGCAGCGCGGTGATGCCGAACGCGGCGCACAGCATGTAAACGACGAAGCCCAGCGCCACGCCGCCAAGTGAGATCAGCCCGGCGATACGCCCTTGCGTGATCGAGCGCGAGACCAGGTAGATCATGTTCGGTCCCGGCGTCAGCACCAGTCCAAGTGCGATGAGGGCGAAGCCGAGCAGGGAGGTGAGGTGGGGCATGAGAAGTCCCTCGATGATGGCGCTTCCTAGCGCGAGATGGCGCATCAGGCCATTTCGAAAAGGATGATCTTGCTGGAGTATTATTTCAAGACAGAGCCAGTGCGGCGATGCTCAGCGGGTCCGGCCGGTTGAGAATGCGAACCAGACGGCGATCGCGACCAGCACCAGTGCCAATGCGCGGCGGACGCGCCGCCGCCGGTCCGCCGTCGATACGACATTCTGCAGGCTGCCTGCCATGATCACGATAACCGCATGGACCGCGGTGGCGATCCCGACATAGACGCCGCTCAGGATCACCGTCTGTATCAGGACCGTCCGGCCGTCGTCCCGAATGAACTCGGGCAGCATGGCGACATAGAATACTGCGGCTTTGGGGTTCAGCAGGTTGGTGATCAGTCCACGCCGAAACGCAGGCCAGGGCTGCTGTTGATCTTCACCGGTTCGGGACGGGGAAGTTTCCCGTTCGCGTGTCCAGCCCTCCCATGCCAGCCAGAGCAGATATGCGACGCCGGCCCATCGCAAAAGCTCATACAGCAAGCGCGAACTGTCGATGATCGCAGTAAGCCCAAGCGCGGCAGCGATTCCATAGACGGATAGTCCCAGCGCGATGCCAGCGACAGCGGCGAGCCCGGCTTTCATCCCCTGCGACAGGGACAACGCGGCGAGATAGGCCATGTTCGGGCCCGGCGTCAGTTCGATGATGAAGGCCGTCAGCGCGAATGCGAGCAAGGGATTCAAGCTTGTCGCGTCGGGAATCAGGTTCAATGCGCTTCGTCCCAGTTGTTCGCAGCCCGCGCATCCACTTGTAGCGGTACCGACAGCAGCACCGCCGGGAACGGCGCGTCCTGCATCACATGCTGCACCACGGGCAGCGTCGCCGCGACCTCGTCGTCGGGGACCTCAAAAATCAGTTCGTCGTGGACCTGCAGCAGCATCTGCGCCGACAGCTTTTTCTCCGCCAGCGCCTCGTCCATTCGCGCCATGGCGCGGCGGATGATGTCGGCGGCGGAACCTTGCAGGCGCGCGTTGATCGCCGCGCGTTCGTTGAAGGCGCGATGCGAGGGATTCGATGCCTTGATATCGGGGTAATGGCATTTGCGGCCGAACAGCGTTTCGACATAGCCGTGCTCGCGGCAGAAGTCGCGCGTCTCGTCCATGTAGGCACGGATGCCGGGAAAGCGCTCAAAATATTTTTTGATGTAGGCGCTTGCCTCCTCGCGAGGAATGCCGAGCTGGTTGGCGAGGCCGAAGGCCGAGATGCCGTAGATGATGCCGAAGTTGATCGCCTTGGCGCGGCGGCGGATTTCGCTCGGCATGCCCTTCACCGGTACGCCGAACATTTCCGACGCGGTCATGGCGTGGATGTCGAGCCCGTCGCGAAACGCCTGCTTCAGCACGGGGATGTCAGCGATTTCCGCCAGCAGCCGCAATTCGATTTGAGAATAGTCGGCCGAGACCAGCTTGTGGCCCGGCGTGGCGATGAAGGCGCGGCGGATCTTGCGGCCTTCCTCGTTGCGCACCGGAATGTTCTGCAGGTTCGGCTCGTTCGACGACAGCCGGCCGGTGGTGGTGGCGGCGAGCGCGTAGGTGGTGTGAACACGGCGGGTCTGCGGATGGACGTATTCCGGCAGCGCGTCGGTGTAGGTCGACTTGAGTTTGGAGACCTGGCGCCAGTCGAGGATCTTGCGCGGGAAGTCGTGGCCCTGTTCGGCGAGTTCGTCGAGGATCTGCGCCGACGTCGACCATGCGCCGGTCTTGGTCTTGCTGCCGCCCGGCAGACCCATCTTGCCGAACATGATGTCGCCGATCTGCTTCGGGCTACCGACATTGATCGGCTCGCCGGCGAGTTCCTGGATTTCGGCCTCCAGCCGCCCGGCGGTCTGGGCGAATTCGCCCGATAGCCGCGACAGCACCTGCCGGTCGATGGTGATGCCGCGCCGCTCCATCCGCGCCAGCGTCGCGATCATCGGCCGTTCCAGCGTCTCGTAGACCGTGTTCATGCGTTCGGCGACGAGGCGGGGTTTCAGCACCTGCCACAGGCGGACGCTTAGATCGGCGCTTTCGGCCGCATACGCCGTCGCGCGATCGATCGCCACCTGATCGAAGGCGAGCTTGCCCTTGCCGCTGCCGATCAACTCGCCGTAACTCAGCGCGGTATGACCGAGCCAGCGTTGCGCCAACGACTCGATGTCGTGGGAACTGCGCCCGGCATCGAGCGCGTAGGAGATCAGCTCAACGTCGTCGTGGTTCTGCATGACGATGCCGTGCTGGGCCAGCAGCACGGCGCTGAATTTGACGTTGAAGCCGATTTTCTGAAAACTTGCGGATTCCAGGACAGGTTTCAGCGCGGTGAGCACGTCGCGCACCGAAAGCTGATCCGGTGCCAGCCCTGCGGCAAATAATCCAGCGCCTTCGCCCGCCTGCTTGTGATTGACTGGAATGTAACAAGCGTCGTTGGGTCCGAGCGCCAGCGCGATACCGGACAACTCGGCCTGCATCGGGTCGATCGACGGCGCCAATGCCTCGAATGCAAAACGTCCGTTGTTCGCAATGCGGGCGACCCAGTCCCGCAACCGATCGAGCGTGCGGACGGTTTCGTATGTGCTGCGGTCGACCGGCAATTTCCGCGCGGCTTCGGCGCGCGCGGCAGCGAGGGTCTGGGGTGTCAGAGGTTGACCATCTGCCTGGGCCTGGCTTCTCCCGGCGTGCTGCACGTTCGCTCCCCCCTTGTGGGAGGGTGAGCCGAAGAGGTCGCCTGATATGGACCCCCCACCCCGATCCTCCCCCGCCTTGCGCAGCAATTGCTGCGCTGGGGGGGAGGGTGCAGACGGAGCCGCACCGCTCGCGTTCTTCGTATCCGGCGCAATCTCCGAGGCGTTGATCTCGGCATAATCGGCAACGCGCTTGGTCAGCGTGGAAAATTCCAGGGCTTTAAGAAAGGCGATCAGCTTGCGGGCGTCGGGTTCATGCACCGCGAGATCGTCCAGCGGTACGTCGAGCGGAACCTTGTCGTCGAGCAGCACCAGTTGCCGCGAGACGCGCGCCTTGTCCGCATGCTCGATCAGCGATTCCCGCCGCTTCGGCTGTTTGATCTCGCCGGCGCGTTGCAGCAGCGTTTCGAGGTCGCCGTATTCGACGATGAGTTGTGCGGCGGTCTTGATGCCGATGCCCGGCACTCCCGGTACATTGTCGACGCTGTCGCCCGCCAGTGCCTGTACCTCGACGACCTTCTCGGGAGGCACACCGAATTTCTCGATCACCTCGGGGATGCCGAGGCGGCGGTCCTTCATGGTGTCGTACATGGTGACGCAGTCGGTGACGAGCTGCATCAGGTCCTTGTCCGAGGACACGATGGTTGCGGTCGCGCCGCGCTCGCACGCTTCGCGCACGTAAGTCGCGATCAGGTCATCCGCTTCAAATCCGCTCTGTTCGAGACAGGGCAGATCGAAGGCTTTGACGGCCTCGCGGATCAGCGCGAATTGCGGAATCAGATCGTCGGGAGCAGGCGGACGATGCGCCTTGTAGTCGGGATAGAGCTTGTTGCGAAACGTGACCTCGGATTTGTCGAAGATGATCGCGAGATGGGTCGGCTTGTTGTCCTTCGGCATGTCGCGCAGCAGCTTCCACAGCATGTTGCAGAAGCCTGCGACCGCGCCGACCGGAAGGCCGTCGGACTTGCGGGTGAGCGGTGGCAGCGCGTGATAGGCGCGGAAGATGTAACCGGAGCCGTCGACCAGGAAAATATGCTGGCCCTTCAGACTGGCCCCCGCAGACGCTTTTGCGGTGGGAGCCTTCACGG
>JAFEFK010000597.1 GCA_018240625.1 Pseudomonadota bacterium | reverse complement strand
GCCAGTGACGACGACCGATTTGCCCTTCAGATTAAAATCCATACTTGCCACTCCCGGTTCTGTCATTGAATTACGGTTGCTGCTCTGGCTCCACGACCACGACAACCGCGTTGCGCTCGACGGTCTCGCCCGGCCGGCAATTGACTGCCGTGACCACGCCATCGGTTTCGCAATTGATCCGCAACTCCATCTTCATCGATTCCAGTACGGCTGCGACATCGCCCGCCTTGATCGTATCGCCGACTGCGACGTTGACCTTCAGGATCATGCCCATCATAGGCGCACGCAGCTCGCCGCTGGTTTCGGCGACAGCGCTGATGTAGGTAAGATAGGGGATTGCCGTCAGCGTGTGGACGCCGCGGCGATGGTGGACAAAGATGGTTTGGTTTTCCTGATAAATGCGCACCGTCTCACGCCGCGCGCCGACAATCGCCGTGAAGCAGTCGTCTTTGAGCGGGATGAGTCTGACCGGTAGCTTCTCGTCGTTGACGCCGACAATCATCGAGCCGTCGGCCTTGAGCGGTGCGAATCGGATCTCCGCGCTTGCGCCCGCGGTTTCGAGGTGCAGGATCGGAATCGGTGACAATCCGTCGCCACCCGCGGCCATGTGCCATCCAGTCATTTCGCGCGACTGCCACGGCCCCCTTGCGAGGGGCTGTCGTTGCCGGATCATCCAGAAGTAGGCGCCCAGCGCCAACGCCCCGGCGTCCAGATTCTTTGCCTTGTCGACCAACTGGTCGATTTGCTCGTCGATCAGGCGTGTGTAAAAGGTGGCACTGCGCGTCGCTGGCAGGCCGAGCAAGCGCTTGAGAAATCCTTGATTGGTCGTAATTCCGAAAATCGAGGTCGCGTCGAGAGCCCGCTCGAGTTTATCGAGCGCCTCATTGCGCGTTTCGGCGTGGGCAATGAGTTTTGCCAGCATCGAGTCGTAATACGGCGTGACTACCGACCCGCTTTCGACGCCCGTCTCGACGCGAACGCCGTCGGCGGGAAATTTGACGTAAGCGAGGTCTCCCGTGCAAGGGAGAAAATTATCTGCCGGATCCTCCGCACAAATGCGCACCTCGACGGCATGCCCGCTACATGTCACCGCATTTTGTGTAAACGGCAGCCCTTCTCCGGCGGCGATGCGGAGCATCACCTCGACAATATCGATGCCGGTGACCATCTCGGTCACGGGGTGCTCGACCTGGAGACGCGGGTTTACTTCCAGAAAATAGTAGGTGTCTCCGCTCAGGATGAATTCGACAGTGCCGACCCCGCGATAGTTCAGGCGCTTGCCGAGCCGCACCGCGTCGGCGGCCATTTTGTCGCGAAGCGTTGCGGCGAGATTGACGGCAGGGGCTTCCTCGATGAGCTTCTGGTGACGGCGCTGCAGGGAACATTCACGCTCGAGCAGGTGAAGCACGTTGCCTTTGCCATCGCCGGCGATCTGCACTTCGATATGGCGCCCGCGTTCGACCAGTTTTTCGACGATCAGTCCGGGATAGCCGAACGAATTCTTCGCCTCACGCATGGCCGATTCGATCTCATTGGCAAGGCCATCGAGATCGGAAACGGCACGCATACCCTTGCCGCCGCCGCCGGCCGCTGCCTTCAGCATCACCGGAAGCCCGACTTCCTGGACGATCCGGGCGATCTCGGCAGCATCCTCACTGGGCTTCTTGCTGCCGGGGACGATAGGCACGTCGGCCGCCTCAGCCTCTTTCTTGGCAGAGGCCTTGTCGCCGAGCCGTTCGATCACGTCCGGCGTCGGCCCGATAAAAACCAGACCTGCCGCCTCGACGGCGCGGGCGAACGTGGCGTTCTCGGCCAGAAATCCGAAGCCGGGATGGATGGCCTGGGCGCCGGTCGCTTTCGCTGCGGCAATCACCGCATCGATCCGCAGGTAGCTGTCGGACGCGGCGGCGCCTCCAATCTCTATGGATTCGCCGATCATCTTCACATGCAAGGCGTCGGCGTCGGCTGTGGAGTGAATGCCGGCAACCGCGACCCCGAGCCGATGGCAGGTTCGCGCGATCCGGCAGGCGATCTCGCCGCGATTGGCAATCAGGATTTTCTTGAACACGGAACGATATCCTCTGTCATCACATCCTGAACACGCCGAAGTCTGTTTCCTGCTGTGGCAGACGGCCGGCGAGATCAAGCAAGAGGGCCATCACGTGGCGGGTCTCGAGCGGATCGATCACCATGTCACACCAGGTGTTGCGCGCGAAGTTGTAGGCGTTCGCAAAATCCTCAAAAGTCTTGCGAACCGGAGCGCGATAAGCCTCGCGCTCTTCGTCGGTCCAGCTCGTGCCATCGCGCTTGTGGATATCGTCCTTGACCATCGCGAGCGTGTTGGCGGCCTGATCCGGCCCCATGATCGCGGAGCGCCCGTGCGGCCACATCATCATCGCATGAGGTTTGAAGGCACGGCCGCACATCGCCAGATAGCCGGCTCCGTAGGAATTCCCGATGATCAGCGTGTATTTCGGCACGTTGGCGCTGGCCATTGCGGTGATCATCTTTGCGCCGTGCTTGGCGATGCCGCCTTCTTCCGCCTCGCGCCCGACCATAAAGCCGGTGACGTCGGCCATGAACAGCAGCGGGATATTGCGCTTGCAGCAGAGGTCGATGAAGTGAGTCGCCTTCAGCGCGCATTCGGAAAACAGCACCCCGTTGTTACAGAGAATCCCGATCTCGAAGCCCATTATGCGGCCAAAGCCGGTGATCAGCGTCTCGCCATATAGCGGCTTGAATTCGTGAAACTCACTGCCATCGACCAACCGCGCAACAATCTCTCGATTGTTGGTGGGGATACGCGGGTCCGTGCTGATCAGCCCATAAATATCCTTGGGGTCGAAGCGCGGCTCTCGCGGTGGCGCCACGTTCCACCGTTGCATGGGAATGTCACCGAGATTGGCGACGATATCGCGGGTAATCGCGATCGCGTGGCTGTCGCTTTCCGCCAGATGGTCGGTGACGCCGCTGACGCGGCTATGCATTTCACCGCCGCCGAGCGCTTCGACGCCGACTTCTTCCTTGGTCGCGGCATAGACCAGTTGTGGTCCGCCCAGGAACATGGCGCCCTGATTGCGGATGATGACGGTCTCGTCGCAGAGCGCCGGCATGTAAGCGCCGCCGGCGGTCGAGGGCCCATGGACGATTGCGATCTGCGCGATACCCTCGCTCGACATCCGGATCTGGTTGTAAAAGATCGATCCGAACTGTCCGTCGTCGGGAAAAATGTTGGGCTGGTCCGGCAGGTTGGCGCCGCCGGATTGCACCATGGTGACGCAGGGGAGGCGGTGTTGCCAGGCGAATTTCTGTGCGCGGACGTGCTTCTTGCAGGTGATCCCGTAGTAGGTGCCGCCTTTGACCGTGGCGTCGTTGGCGATCAGCATGCAGGCGCGGCCCGACACCATTCCAACGCCGGTGACGATGCTGCCGCCGGGCGGCACGCCGTCATACATGCCTTCGCCCGCGAACTGGCAAAATTCGAGGAACGGCGAGCCGGGATCAATTAGCGCAGCGATCCGTTCGCGAGGCAGTAATTGCTTGCGCTCCTTGTGCAGCAGCCGCGCCCGTTCCGGACCGCCGACCATTGCAGCTGCCCGGCGCTCATGCAGATCGGCGATTCTCAAGCCGTAAGCGTCCCGGTTACGGCGATACTCTTCGCTCGCAGCGGACACATCGGACTTCATGAGAGCCATTGCAGACAACCTCGTTCTTTGGGGGGATCTCTGAACAATTGAAGACGAATCGCCGGTAGAATCGCGCCTCACCGTTCCGGGTCTTGCTCTAATAACTGCGAGGCAAGCCCATCACGTGCTCGCCGATGTAGTTGAGAATCATTTCGCGATTGAGCGGCGCGGTCTTCAACAGCCGCACCAGCGGATAGATATCGAAGATGCCGTACTCCTTGGTGAACCCGTTGCCGCCGAAGCATT
>JAFEFK010000596.1 GCA_018240625.1 Pseudomonadota bacterium | reverse complement strand
GGCGGATGGCAACGCCTTCCGCGACCTGGAGATGGAGCAGGAAGTGCTCAAGATGACGCAATCCTCCGGCGTCGGCGCGCAGTTCGGCGGCAAATATTTCTGCCACGACGTGCGCGTGATCCGGATGCCGCGTCACGGCGCGTCGTTGCCGATCGGGCTCGGGGTGTCCTGCTCGGCGGATCGACAGGTGCTCGGCAAGATCACCCGGGATGGCATCTATCTGGAAGAACTGGAGCACAATCCGGCGCAGTATCTGCCCGCGGTGGAGGAGGCGCTCGGCGGCGAGGTGGTGAAGATCGATCTCAACAAGCCGATGAAGGATATTCTCGCCACGCTGTCGAAGTATCCGACCAAGACGCGCGTCTCGATGACCGGCACCATGATCGTCGCGCGAGATTCCGCGCACGCCAAGTTGCGCGAGCGGCTGGAGAAGGGCGAGCCACTGCCGGATTATTTCAAGAATCATCCGGTCTATTACGCGGGTCCGGCCAAGACGCCGGAGGGCTATGCATCCGGCGCGTTCGGCCCGACTACGGCGGGGCGCATGGATTCATTCGTCGATCAATTCCAGGCCGCAGGCGGATCAATGGTGATGGTCGCAAAGGGCAACCGCTCCACGCAGGTGCGCGAAGCCTGCAAAAAACATGGCGGCTTCTATCTCGGCTCGATCGGAGGTGCGGCGGCCAACCTCGCTGAGCACTGCATCAAGAAGGTCGAGATCGTCGAATATCCCGAGCTCGGCATGGAGGCGATCTGGCGCATCGAGGTGGTGGATTTCCCCGCTTTCATCATCATGGACGACAAGGGCAACGACTTCTTCAAGGAGTTGAATTTGGGATAGGGCGAGTGACGCCGCACATGCCGCCCGCCGTTGCAATTACGGCATGCTCAATTCGTGACGGCCGACCACCATCCAGTGCACTTCGTCGGGACCGTCGGCGAAGCGGAGGTGGCGCACGTCGGTGTACATTTCGGCCAGAGGAGTCCACTGCGAAATGCCGGTAGCGCCATGCATCTGAATCGCCTGATCGATGATCTTGGCGGCGCGCTCGGGCACCATGGCCTTGACCATGCTGACCCAGACCCGGGCTTCCTTGTTGCCAAGAACGTCCATCGCCTTGGCGGCCTTCAGCACCATCAGCCGCATCGCCTCGATTTCACAGCGGGCCTGCGCGATGATCTGTAGGTTGCCGCCGAGGTGAGCGATTTTCTTGCCGAACGCCTCGCGGGTCAGACCGCGCGACACCATCAGGTCGAGGGCCTTTTCTGCTTTGCCGATGGTGCGCATGCAGTGATGAATCCGGCCGGGCCCGAGGCGCAACTGCGAAATCTCGAAGCCGCGGCCTTCGCCGAGCAGAATGTTCTCCTTGGGCACCCTGACGTTGTTGAACCGTAAATGCATGTGCCCGCGCGGCGCATGGTCATGTCCGAACACGTGCATCGGCCCGAGTATCTCGACGCCCGGCGTGTCCTTTGGCACCAGAATCTGCGACTGCTGCTTGCTTGGCGCCGCGTCCGGATTGGTCTTGACCATCACGATCATGATTTTGCAGCGGGGATCGCCGAGACCGGAGATGTAATATTTCTCGCCGTTGATGACCCATTCATCGCCGACAAGCTTGGCGGTGGTCGAAATATTCTTGGCGTCCGATGACGCGACATTCGGTTCGGTCATGGCGTAGGCGGAGCGGATCTCGCCGTTCAGCAGCGGCTTGAGCCATTTCTCTTTTTGCTCGCGCGTGCCGACCCGTTCGATCACTTCCATGTTGCCGGTATCCGGCGCCGAGCAGTTCATGGTTTCCGAGGCCAGCGGATTCTTGCCGAGTTCGACGGCGATATAAGCATAATCGAGGTTACTCAGACCTTCACCGGTCTCCGCATCGGGCAAGAAGAAATTCCACAGGCCTGCTTCCTTGGCCTTCGTCTTTGCTTTCGCAAGTACCTCGAGCTGGCCCGGCGTAAAGCTCCAGCGGTCGGTCTTGCTCTCGCCGTGCCGGTAAAACTCGACAGACATCGGCTCGACCGTTTCCCGGATAAATTTCTTTACATGGTCGTAGAGCGGCCGGACCTTTTCCGACATGCGTAGATCGTTGAGTTCATCGTCAGGGCTAAGTCCGTACGACGTCATTCGGGGCACGTATGCGTGTTTCATGAAAAAGTACTCCTATCGGCGCGCGGATGGCTTCCCGATTATAGGCTTTGCCCGCGCGTTGAATAGAGCGGTGTCGGCGGGGGCTGACGCAGGAGTCAGAATTCCGTCTCGCGAAATCTTAAAGCCGAGATTTCAAAGCCGATGCGTCGCGTGACGCGATCGAGTTCTTCATCTCGATCCCGCTAGTCTTGGCGGACCAATGCAAGGATAATCCGTGCGGTTCTACCGCAGCGGCATTGGTGGCCGCGGAGCGCTCGTGTCACCAGGCTGCGGCGGAAGTTGCGTGGGAGCAGGCGATGTGGCTTCGCGTTGTACGGCGCTCTGCGTATAGGTCTGCTGTGAATAGTTCGGCGGCGGCACATAAGGCGTACGTGCGTGCGGAACTGCAGCGGGTGCCGAAGCATGCTGCCGGCGCAGTGGGGCCGTTGGTTTTGATGTTTGCGCGATTGGCCTGCGATGCGTCTCATGCTCTGCGGCTTTCGCGATATCCTGAGCCAGTTGCTGTTGGCCAGCCTTCAATTCTTCCACTGTCTGCTTCAACGAAGCAATTTCACGAGTCATCGATTCGATGGATGACGCAAGTTCGGGGGGAATAGTTGTCTGCGCCGGAGACGACTCCATCGCAGGCGTGGTCGTCGCCGGAGAAGGTTGCACCGGCGTCGCAGTGGCTGCCTCTTGCGGAGACGCGGGTTCAGCGGCCAACTGAGGCGTAGCGGTCTGAGCGGCATCCTTCGGTGCTTCGCCGCCGGTGTTGTTCTGTATTGTGGCCAGTGTTCTCGTAAGAAGCTGTGGCGTAAGCTCTGACAACCGCTGCGTCGCTTCCTCTCCATACGAACGCCAGGCGATTACCGCGGCGATAACGGTGCACACGATCAGCAAAAGGCGTGCGACACCATGACCAGACCGCGCGCTGGGTTTCGGGCCGCCGATACTGTGTGCGTTGTCGGTCGCTAGCGTCGCGCGAAGTGGTGACTCGCTGGCGGATGCAGGCGACATTGCGGGCGCATCTTGAGCAATAGCCAGATCGCGGTCCGGCGCGATGCCGGGTTCAGGCGAAGCTCGGTCGACGCGTGGTGCCAGGCCGCGGAGTTGTGCGGCGATGGCGTCATGGGGGTCGTCGTGCTGCGATTTAAGTTGCATTGACGCTCCGTGGTCCGGCGCGGCAGCGCCCGGCGAGAGTTAGGTCAATGCCAATATGTGTAGAAAAGAGTAGTGCGTTTGACCGGAACAAGGCAGCACAGTGAACATTGCGGTGGCTGAAGCTGCAGTTCAGCGCCAGTGCAGCAAGCGTCGTTCGAGCCGGCTGAGGAGCCAGCCGATCAAGAGGCCGAAGGCGGAGAGGATCACGACGCCGGCCAGCAGTTGATCGGTCTGCATCAGGTTGCCGGCCTGCAGCACGAAGGCGCCGATGCCGTATTGCGCGCCGATCATCTCGGCGCTCACCACAAGCAGCAGCGCAATCGACGCGGTGATGCGGAAGCCCGCCAGGATCGACGGCAGCGCGCCGGGCCAGATCACGCGGCGAATGATCGTTGCAAACGGCACGTTGAAGCTCTGCGCCATCCGGATCAGATTGCGCGGCACCGCATCCACGCCGCTATAAACCGAGATGGCGGTGGAGAAAAAGACGCCGAGCGCGATGGTTGCGATCTTCGGCTCCTCACCGATGCCGAGCCACAGAATCAGCAATGGTAGCAGGGCTATCTTCGGAATCGGAAACAGCGCCGAGATGAACGTCATGCCGACACCGCGCGCCCGGCTCGAGAGTCCAATGGCGAAGCCGACGATGACGCCGGCGATCGTGCCGAGAATCCAGCCGCTGCCGATGCGCATGATCGACCACGACAGGTGCTTCCACAGCGCCCCCGATAACGCGAGTTGAACCATAGCGCGGCCGATCGCGAGCGGACTCGGCAGGAACAGCGGATTGATCCATCCGATGGATCCGGCGCCCTGCCAGAGCACAAGCACCATGACCATCGCGATCCAGCCCGTGTGACGGCCGGGATTGGGCGCGAAGCCGCCGCCGCGAAACGCGACAGGGCGGATTCCGGCAGCCGGATTTGCTTGCGGCAAACTCGAGGCAGCAAGATTCTCTTGCGGCGAATCCGAGGCAGCCGGTGCCCCAGTTTGGGCAACATTCGAGGCAGCCCCCGGAGCGGATTGTTGCCGGTCAAGCATGCTGGATCTCGCGTTCGGCGTCGATCGCCTCGTCGCGGATCAGCGACCACAACTCGTCCTGTAGCGCGAGCAGTTGGCCTCGCGCAGTGACGGCGCCGCGCTCGGTGCGACTGAGCGGAATGGTCACAACTTTCCGGATGCGGCCGGGCCGCCGTGACAGCACCACGATGCGATCGGCGAGGCGAACGGCTTCCTCCAGATTGTGCGTGACATAGGCCGCGCCCATGCCGCCATCGGCGAGCAGGCCGATGAAATCCTCCATCAGCAATTCGCGGGTTTGCGAATCCAGCGCCGACAGCGGTTCGTCCATCAGCAGGATCGCGGGCCGCACCGCAAGCGCGCGCGCGATGCCGACGCGCTGACGCATGCCGCCGGACAGTTGCTTCGGATAGGCGTCGCGGAAATCCATCAAACCGGTGCGGCGCAGGGCATCGGTGACGACCGCTTCGCGCTCGCTCGCGGACAAACCCGTATGCAGCAGTGGGAACGCGACGTTCTCGCTCACCGTGCTCCACGGCAGCAGCGCGAAATCCTGAAACACGAAGGTCAGCGGATTGAGGCTTCCGGCAGGCGCTTCGCCGCGCAGTTCAGCGCGACCTTCGCTCGGTTGCAACAAGCCGCCCATGATCGACAAGAGCGTGCTCTTGCCGCAGCCGGACGGGCCGACGATGGCAACCACGTCGCCGGCGCCGACCGCAAAGCTCACGTCGCTGAGGACGTCGAGCGTTCCGAAACGGTGGGTGATGTGGCTTGCGATCAGGTCCATCAAGGATTCTTCGGGTCGAGTTGCGACAAAAAGTCCCCGTCATTCCGGGGCGCTTGCGAACTCTTACGCAAGCGAACCCGGAATCCATAGCCACCGTCGGAATTGTGGATTCCGGGTCTGCGCCATTGGTGCGAACGCAGGGCGTTCGGCACCAAGGCGCATCCCGGAATGACGAGCTTTGAGGCTGTCACGCT
>JAFEFK010000595.1 GCA_018240625.1 Pseudomonadota bacterium | reverse complement strand
TTGGCGATGATGCCGACCGGATAACCCCAGATATGCGCGAAGCCGCACACCAATGTCTGGCCATAGAGCTTCTTGAATTCGTCGAACTCGGAGCCGTCGACAAGGCGCGCGATGATGTCATGCACGTCGAACGGCTTGCGGCCGTCCGCCGACACCACACCGTAGATTTCATCCGGCGCGAATAGAGGCTCGCGCGGCGCGCGCATGTTGAGCGATGCTGTCTGCGGCGGCTTCAATGTTCCGACGATGCGGCGCGCGATTCCGATCGCATGCGCGTCGTTCTGTGCGTAGTGGTCGGTGACGCCGGATTGCCGCGAGTGCACATCGGCGCCGCCGAGTTCTTCCGCGGTGACGACCTCGCCGGTCGCAGCCTTCACCAGCGGCGGACCACCGAGGAAAATGGTGCCCTGATTGCGGACGATGATGCTCTCGTCCGACATTGCCGGCACGTAAGCGCCACCTGCCGTGCATGACCCCATGACGATCGCAATCTGCGGGATACCCTGCGCGGACATATTGGCCTGGTTGTAGAAGATGCGGCCGAAGTGGCGTTCATCCGGGAAGATCTCGTCTTGCTGCGGCAGGAAGGCGCCGCCGGAATCCACCATATAAATGCAGGGCAGATTATTCTGCCGCGCGATGTCCTGCGCCCGCAAATGCTTCTTCACGGTCATCGGATAATAGGTGCCGCCCTTGATGGTGGCATCGTTGGCGACGATGACGCATTCGCGGCCCGAGACGCGGCCGACGCCGGTGACAACGCTCGCGGAATGGACATCGCCACCGTAAAGGCCATTCGCTGCAAGCGGCGACAGTTCCAGAAATGCCGTGCCGGGATCGAGCAGCAGGTCGACGCGATCGCGCGCCAGCATCTTGCCGCGTTCAGTATGGCGCTTGCGCGAGGCCTCGCCTCCTCCGCCCGCAACGCTGGCGAGCTTCGCACGCAATTCCCCGACGAGCGTCTTCATGGCCTCGCTGTTACGCGCAAAATCGGAAGACGTAGGATCGACACCGGAACGAAGCGCCATGACAGTCCAGGATGGTTGGCGAGCGTTGAAAATCCTGCCCGCAATCTCGGATTAGGGTGCCCTGCCGTCCCGGGCAAGGTCAACCTTCGTTCAGCGCGTTTCTTCCGAGCAGCAGCGCCGAACAAGCCAGCCGTTCGCGGATGGGTAACCGGCAACGGGGTATGTCAACAAGAAAGCTAGTGCGTCCAGGGCTCGACGCGGCGGAACGCAAAGTTGTCCGCATAGGCCGCCTGGCGGCGCACCTTTTCCGTGGGCTCAATCACCTGATAGGCAATACCCTCGCGCTCACAATAGGCAATCGCTTCTTCCCGGGAGTCGAAGTGGATCGATAGTTGTTGCTTCATATCGCCGGAACTGGTCCAGCCCATCAGCGGCTCGATCACGCGAGCCTGTTCGGGCTCATAGTCCAATCGCCATTCTTTTGTCTTGGCGGTACCCGATTGCATCGCGTTTTTGGCGGGCTTAAAGATGCGTGCTGTCATGAATTGTTGTGACCTGCTGCTATGCGACCTTGTGCCGATCTGGTGAAAATAACCGCCATCAGATAGATTCGCCTGTCAGGAATTTGATCTGCGAATCCGCCCGCAAACGGCTTTATGTCCGGGTTCGGGGTATAATCTTTCTGTCGCAGCATGACAATCTCGGCAAATGCCCTTCCAAGGTATCGGACCTCCAGACACGGCAAATCACGAAACGAGCCCCATGGAAATCCACGC
>JAFEFK010000594.1 GCA_018240625.1 Pseudomonadota bacterium | reverse complement strand
GCGATTCCAAGGCCGAGCAACGGTGAGAGGAGCTTGAACGCCTCGCCGATCTCGGCAACATCGGCGTGACCGCTCTTGTGAAACGTCGCGGCTGCAACGATCAGGATCGCGGCGTTGACGAACAACGCGAGCATCAGCGCCAGCGTGCTGTCCGCCGTCGCCCATTTGATGGCATCGCGGCGCCCCTCGCCGGTTCGAGGAAAGGCCCGGGTCTGCACGATCGACGAGTGCAGATAGAGGTTGTGCGGCATCACCGTGGCGCCAATGATGCCGATGGCGATGTAGAGCATCGCGGGATTGGTTACGATCGCAGTCGATGGCGCGAAGCCGCGCAAGACTTCGGCAACCGGTGGTGCGGCGGCAACGATCTGGATTCCGAAGCAGACCGCGATCACGATCAGCAGCGTCACCACGAAGGCTTCGAGAAAACGGAAACCCCGGTTCATCAACAGCAGCAGCAGGAAGGCATCCAGCGCCGCGATCAGCGCGCCGCCGAGCAGGGGAATGCCAAACAGCAACTGTAAAGCGATCGCGGTGCCGATCACCTCGGCCAGATCGCAGGCGATGATCGCGGCCTCGCAGGCCAGCCACAGCATGATATTGACCGGACGCGAAAAACTGTCCCGGCACGCCTGCGCGAGATCGCGGTCGGTGGCGATGCCGAGCCGCGCGGCCAGCGCCTGCAGCAGGATCGCCATGATATTCGAGAGCAGAATGACCGACAGCAGTGTGTAACCAAACTGCGCGCCGCCTGCGAGATCGGTCGCCCAGTTGCCGGGGTCCATGTAGCCCACCGAGACCATGTAGCCAGGTCCTGCGAAGGCCAGCAAACGACGGAGCCAGTGGCCGGTCGTTGGTACCGCAACCGATCCGTGAACCTCCTGAAGGCTGTGAAGGGGCGTTTCCTCGGAGTGCCAGCCTGTAACTGCAGCCAAGCGGCCCTGCGGCCCCTTCAGAACTGGCTCAGACGGCAAATCGGGGGTTTTCGCATCCATTACCTGATGATGAACCAGATTATTTCTTATTGCAACTCATTTGCAACTGCATCTAGCTGCCTTGCTGTTCCAGGCGAAGGAATCGGGGTCGGCCTAGATATCAACCGGCTGGAAGCGTTCCGATCCGGAAGCGGGTGGTTCGCATGTCCGGGGGCGGTCAAGGTCGGATCGTAATCCAAGTAAGGAATCACGATGTCCGCCACTCAACCATTGCGCCTGCCCCCGACCTTCAATCGCCTTGCCTGGTCCAACCTCGCGGCACAATCCGCCGAACAGGTGGCGCTCGCGGCCGCCCCGATCGTCGCCGTTCTGATGCTTGGCGTCGGCGAAGGCGAGACCGGCCTGTTGCAGACCGCGCTCACCTTGCCGTTCGTTTTATTTGCGATCCCCGCGGGGCTGTTGGCTGATCGCATCTCGCGGCGATGGCTGATGGCGGGTTCGGAAGCGCTGCGGGCGGCTGCGCTGGTCGCAATCCTGGTGTTGATCTGGTTCAAACTGCTGACGCTGCCCCTGCTCGCTCTGCTCGGATTTATCGCGGTATGCGGAACGGTCGCCTACAGCGTTGCCGCGCCGTCGCTGGTGCCGTCGCTGGTGTCGCCCGCGTTGTTGCCAGCCGCCAATGCGCGCATCGAACTGGCGCGCACGGTGGCATTTGCCAGCGGACCTGCGCTTGGCGGCGTGCTGGTGGGATGGGTCGGCGCCGCGCCCGCATTCGGCTTCGCCGCGGCGTTGTCGGTGATCGCGGTGGTGCTGCTGGCGGGCATTTATGAACCGTCGCGCCAGGCTACGCAGATCCGTCATCCCATTCAGGACATCCGGGAAGGCGCAGCATTCGTCTTTCATCACGCGCTGCTGCGGCCGGTGTTCATCACGCAATTTATCTTCAATACCGGCTCATTCCTGATCCTCGCGATCATCGTTCCCTATGCGGTCAGGCATCTCGGCCTGTCTGCATCAGGCGTCGGAACGACGCTGGCGATGTACGGGGTCGGCATGGTCATCGGCGCGCTGCTGGCGACGCGCGTGATGCGCCGCCTGCCGTTTGGCACAGTGATCGCGCTCGGCCCGGTCACGGGGTTCGTCGCAGCCGGCGTCATGGCGCTGACGACGATCGTTCCGACGCCGCTGCTGGCGGGCCTGAGCTTCTTCCTGCTCGGGGTCGGGCCGATCCTGTGGGTGATCAGCACCACGACGCTGCGCCAGTCGGTGACGCCGCCGCGGCTGCTCGGGCGCGTTTCCGCAATCAACATCATGAGTTACGGTGCACGGCCGCTGGGCGCCGCGCTCGGCGCGCTGGTCGGCGGCCTCTATGGCGCGGAAGTCTGCCTCTATCTGGCGGTGGCGATCTTCGGAGCCCAGGCGCTGGTGATCCTGATGTCGCCGGCTGTCTCGCTGAGCCGCCAGCCGGACATGGTGGGCGACGGAATCGCTGCCCAAAAGTGCTGAGGCGAACCCAAGGCCGGATTGTGGCCGCTTGCGGCAACGCCAATTGCTCTCTCCCCGCGCGAATTTCAGGACAAACCGGGTCGAGGCGCTGTCGCATTCCGGTTAATATGATATACGTCATCTCATAACGCATGAGGGATGCCGTGACCGATCAGATAGCCTCCAAGCTTGCCGAGGGTAGCGCGGCTACATCCACTGCGCGGCGCGTCGCGATCCTCGCGGCGCTCGCGTCGTCAGGCACCCTCGCCACCAACATCCTGTTGCCGTCGCTGCCGCAGATGGCGACGTCGCTGCGGGTTTCGACGGCCGAGGTCACCGCGTCGATCACGGTATTCCTGATCGTGTTCGCGCTCGGGCAACTCGCGGTCGGCCCGCTGTCCGACCGTTACGGACGGCGCATCCCGGTGCTGGCCGGATTTGCGATCTTCATCGCCGGCAGCTTTTGGTGCGGCGTTGCGACCGACCTGTCGCAACTGCTGACCGGCCGCATGATCCAGGCCGCGGGCGCCTGCGCCACTTCGGTGCTCTCGCGTGCCATCGCCCGCGATCTCTATACCGGAACCGCACTGGCGCGCGTGATGTCGCTGATCACGATCGCAATGGCCGCGGCTCCCGGATTTTCGCCGCTGCTCGGTGGCGCGCTCGATCATTACTTCGGCTGGCGTTCCGAATTCGTCTTCGTCGGAATTTTTGCAGCGGCCGCGGCCGCGGCTTACGGAACGGTCCTTGGCGAAACCCATCGCTCGATCCGGATTCCGCTCAATCCCGGCGCAGTCGCGCGAACCTATCTCGGCCTTTCAACCGACCGGCGATTCCTGATTCCCGCGATGACGGTGGCGCTGATCATGGGCGGCCTGTTCGCGTTATTCTCGGCCTCCCCGCGCGTTCTGATCGAAGTCCTGCGCTTCGCCCCGATGCAGCTCGGGCTGTTTTTCGCAGGCACCGTCATGGTGGTCTTCTCGGCCGGCATGCTCGCCACGCGGCTGGCGCCACGCCTCGGGCTCGATCGCTCCATCCAGATCGGGCTTGCGCTCGCAACGATCGGAAGCCTGGCACTCCTGTTGGTCGCAGCCTTTGACGGCCGTTTCCTGCCGTTCCTCGGCGGCACTTGTGTGTTCCTGCTCGGCATGGGTATCGTCAATCCGCTCGGCACCGCTCAGTCCCTGTCGCCGTTCGGCGAGAAAGCCGGCGCGGCATCGGCGCTGCTGGGCTTTTGGCAGATGATGGGAGCCGCGATCGGCGTCTGGCTTGCCGCGACGATCTCCCGCGACGCGATGACGGCGCTGGGACTTGTGCTGGTTATGGGCTCGCTGCTAGCGCTGGTTCTCTACACCATGCGGGCACGAACGGCTTAGTTCTGGCTAGCCGCTGGAAACAACCTCGCCGTCTTCCTTGACGAACGATGCGGCGGGCTTGTCGAGCAAATCCAGCACCAACTCGGACGGACGGCACATGCGCGTGCCCTTCGGCGTTTCTACGATCGGGCGCTGCATCAGGATCGGATGCGCCAGCATGGCGTCGAGCAATTCGTCGTCCGTGCGTTTGGGATCGCCGAGGCCAAGCTCCGCATAGGGCGTGCCCTTCTCGCGCAACAATCCGCGAACGGGAATTCCCATCGCATCCGCGAGCGCCCGAAGCCGCGCACGGTCCGGCGGATGCTTGAGATATTCGACGATCACAGGCTCCTCGCCGCTCTGCCGGATCATCGCCAACGTGTTGCGCGACGTGCCACAACTTGGGTTGTGATAGATCGTCACAGTCATCGTCGTCCGCTCAGTTTGATGCGCGACGTCATATGACGCGGCCGAACTTGTTCGACTTCGGCAGACCGTGCGCAAGACGCCCCGCATCGGCGCGGTTGCCGCGCCAGTCCGACAATTCCTTCCAGCTCAGGCCCTGCTCGCGCCCGGCGGAGTCTTTCCAGGTCAGCCCCGCCTTTTGTTCGAAGGTCGCGACATCGGAGAGCGAAGCGCTGCTGTACTTCTGCAACCGTACGCCGCGGCCGCGCGCCATCTCCGGCACCTGATCGAGCGGGAAGACCACCATCTTGTGGTTGGTGCCGATGACGGCGACTTGATCGCCCGCGACCGTTGCGATTGCGCACGCCTCGTTCGGCATCTCGACGTTGAGCACCTGCTTGCCCTTGCGGGTGTTGCCGACGCAGTCGTCTTCGTTGACGACAAAACCCTGCCCCTCAGAGCTGGCGATCAGGAATTTGCGGCCGCCGGTGTTGACGAACATCGAGACGATCGCTGTCTCCTGCTCCATGTCGATGAACAGGCGGATCGGCTCGCCATGTCCGCGGCCGCCCGGCAGTTTTGCCACATCGAGCGAATAGAATTTGCCGTTGGTGGCGAACAGCAACAGTTTTGACGTGGTCTCAGCGAAGAAGGCGGAGCCGAGCTTGTCATCGGTCTTGAACGTAAGGTT
>JAFEFK010000593.1 GCA_018240625.1 Pseudomonadota bacterium | reverse complement strand
TCGCCCTTTCGATCCAGACAGATGTTGGTGCCCAGCGGAAGCTCCGGCGCACCTGCGACATGAAATGGACCAAGCACGGTGCTTTCCGATGCTCCAGACGGCTTGCGGTTGTTGATCGCATCGACCAGCATCGAGACACCAAGCGTATCGGACAACAAAATGAACTCTTGCCGCCAGTCGTTACACATGTGGCCAACCCTCGTCAGGAACTGGATGGCCTGAAACCACTCCTTCTGGGTTGGCTCAATCTCCTTGACGGCTTCATGAAGTTTACGAACCAAAACGTCCGTAACCGTTCGTAGTCGTTCGCTCTCGGCATTGGTATGCCGACCGGTTACTATTTCTACGGAATTCTCTTCGGTAAAGAAGTCAACTACGCCCACGGTTGCCTCCCATTCGATTTCTTATCTTGCGGCTTTGGCGATACCATCGACCGCCGAGATGTTAATTTGAAAGATCAATGCCCCATGAGGCGTTGCGGCCCTCCGGATTATGATGAATTTGCATCGAAGCGATTCGCACTTTTGAACGTGATCGATTTCTAGAGTTCAACACTCAACGTCGCCTGAGAGCCGCTCCAAGCTTCCCAACGCCCCGATCTAGTTTAACGGTCGTTCTCCATTCCAGGCACCTTGAAGAAGATTGCGGATGCTGCGCCGGTCAATCGGCCGCGGATTCCAGTACGGATTAGCGACCGCGATATCGGCGGCCCGATCCAGATCAGATTCGATCAGGCCCAGATCCCTCAGGCGCATCGGGGCTGCGAGCGAGCCGGCAAAATCGAATAGCGCCGCACCCGGCGTACCCTTCAAGCAATCAGCAAGTGGCTTCAGCAAATTACCGACCGCCACGGCGTTAAACCCGATGGTGTGCGGAAGAAGAATTGCATGGGTCTCCGCATGCGGCATGCCGAAGCTCCCTCCGAGCGTATGGCAAAGCTTGTGATGTAACGCCATCGACGATCCGCCGAGAACGGTGCCGCACAGCCACGCACCATAGAGCGCTTCTGCCCGGGCGCTGCGGTCCTGCGGTTCATGCGCGATAACGGGCAACGCCTGCGATAGAGCCCGGATCGCATCCGACGCCATCGACGTCATGACGGGATTGCGGTCGCGTGCATACAGTGCCTCGGCGGCATGCGCCATCGCGTTAAGCCCCGACGTGATAGCAAGCCCGGGCGGTAAAGTCAGCGTGAGATCGACATCGTAGATCACCGTTTCGGGCAGGATCGACGGATCCCGCCGCGTCACCTTTTCGCCGCCGGCCGTTTCTCCGAGAATATCGGTCATCTCCGAGCCGGCATAAGAGGTCGGGATGACGACCTGATCGGCGCCGGTGCGCGTGGCGATCGCCTTGCTGAGACCAATGGTGGATCCCCCACCAATCGCAACAACGCAATCGGCCTCGCGCGCTTCGAAGCGTGCGAGAGCCCGCTGCGTCACGTCGACCGGTGTGTGCATGGCGGCTTCCGCAAAGACGTCTACGGCAAGGCTCCCAAGCCGTTCACGCAGATCGCCAGCGACTGCATTTTGCTCAGGTGTGCTTAGCACCAACACCCGGCTTCGACCCAGCCGCTCGATCTCGGAACCTGCCTGTTCAGACGTACCGTGGCCGAATATGACCCGCGAGCGCAGACCTGGAAACGTAAAAGGTTCGATACCGGCCATCAAACTCCCCTTCGCCG
>JAFEFK010000592.1 GCA_018240625.1 Pseudomonadota bacterium | reverse complement strand
GACGCTGGAAGCGATCGAATTGCCGGCGGGTGAGAAAGCGTTGCTGTCGCTTCAGTTGCCCGGTCAGTTCATTATCGTGTTTGAGCCCGTGACCCACTCGGCGCAATTCATTGATGTGCAGGGCGAGCCGACGACGGGACGCCAACATCTCTCCATTGCATTCAACAAGCTGCATGCGCAGACTGGAACGGTGACGATGCGGCCGGGACCGTTGCGGTTGTCGCTCGAAAATCAGTCGGACGTCCGGACGCTTCCCGCGGTGTGGGTCGCGGGCGACGCGCTCCACGGACTACTGGGCAAGCGCAAGCCGATCCTGACCGCCAAACGCATACTCGCCAACCAGACGTTTCGCGATGTCTATAAAGCCGACAATCTCAATATCGACCAGCGGCTCAAGATTACATCGCTGACGTTTCTGTTCACCGACCTCAAGGGTTCGACCGCGCTTTACGAACGCGTCGGCGACCTCGCCGCATTCGATCTGGTCCGCGCACACTTCCATGCGCTGCTGGAAATCATCTCGGCGGAAAAGGGCGCGGTCGTGAAAACGATCGGCGATGCTGTGATGGCAACCTTCGTGACGCCCGCGCAGGCCATCGCTGCGGGATTGCGGATGCGGGCGGCGATGGACAAGCTCAATGCCGCGAGGGGCACGCAGGATCTGGTATTGAAAGTCGGCGTTCATGAAGGACCATGTCTTGCCGTCATGCTCAACGAACGGCAGGATTACTTTGGACAAACCGTCAACATCGCGGCACGAGTCCAGGGTCTTTCGACATCGCAGGCAATCTATGCGACCGGCCCCGTTGTCGGCGCCCCGGCGGTTGCCGATCTTCTGCGCGAGGCTTCGATCGTTCCGGTTCAGAAGGAGGCGGCTCTGCGCGGCATCGCCGACAAGGTCGTGGTTTATGAGATTCCTTGATCACCTCCCGGGTCACTGCCGGGGTGCAATTCGCTCGAGGGAACCCGGGTGGATTGCGCGCGTTTGAATTTAACTCCATATAAGCCGGTCACGGCCATGCAGCATGGCAAATTCCAGCACGGATATTCCGGCAGACCGATTGATGCTCGATAAATTACGCCATTTCATTGCCGATGTTGTCTCGCCTGCCGCGCAGGAAAATCGGGCGTTCGATGAGACCGGATACAAGCTCGCGGCGACAGCGCTGTTCGTTCACGTCATTTCGCTCGACGGCGAACCTTCCGATATCGAAAAACGCAAGTTGCACGAATTGATTGAAGCCCGTTTTGGGCTCGATCCGGGCACCGCCGACAAACTGATCGCATCAGCGACGCTCGTGGAAGGTGAAGCCGTCGATCTCTATCATTTCACCAGCGTGATCATGCGATCGGTGAACGACGAAGGGCGGTTGCGCATCGTTGAAATGATGTGGGAGCTGGTTTACGCGGACGGCCGTGTCAGCGAATTCGAGGAGAACGTGGTGTGGCGCGCCGCCGATCTCCTGGCCATCTCGTCCCGCGACCGCATTGAGCTCAAGCATCGCGTGGCCGGCAAACAGTCTGCGGCTGATCCTGCGACGTGAAGCTTCGCGCCTCACATCCGCCAGATGGAGAAATATTAATGTTTCGCAGCGGCCTGACCGCTGCATACCGTAGACGAACGCCATACGGTGACGCCTGGAGAAGACGAGGCGAAACGCATAGCTCGATATGTCAATATGCGGTCTTACTGCCTGTC
>JAFEFK010000591.1 GCA_018240625.1 Pseudomonadota bacterium | reverse complement strand
GATCCCGGTCCGAACCGCACCTCTTCCTCTTCCCAGGCCGCGTCGAGGGCCACCAGATCCATCGGGTCGCTGTCCGGAGTTTTGAGGAGTTCGTCGACCATTTCACGCCGGGGCGCATCGGCCGCGATGGCAACCAGCGCATCGAACGCAGCCTTGTAGGCCGACTGCCGCCGGCCGAGCCGTTCGGCCAAAGCCGCGAAGATATGCGCGGTCTGTCCGAGCAGTTCGCCGGCTTCGGACAACGGCCGGGTCGACAAAAATTCCAGGAACAGCGGGACGTAGTCCGGCAATTCGTTGACGTCGATAACGAGTCCGGCGTTCTCGTACATCGCCTTCAGATCGACCATGGCCTGGCCGCGGTCGCGACTTTCGCCGTGGACGTGTTCGAACAGGTGCAGCGCCAGCGTCTTGCTGCGATCGAACAGCAGCCCGTAACGCTCCTGCAGGTCGTAGAGGTCGCCGGTCGCGATTTTCTCGATCAGCACATCGAGTGGGCCGCGGCATGATGCCGGCACCAGTCTTTCGGAATCGAGCACCGCCGCAAATTCCGGCGCGGCGTCGATCAGCGCCGCATCCGGATAGCTCAGGAGCGCCGACAGAACCTTGAACGTTCTCATCACACGACCTCCATCGGGTTCTTGGCCTTGCGCGGCGAGCCGAACAAATTGCTCTCGGTCTCGCCGCCGGAACACCCGTTGCCGAAGGTGAAGCCGCAGGAGCCGCGGATGTCGAAAGCGTCGGCGCCCAGTTCGCGATGCGCCGTCGGGATCACAAAGCGGTCCTCGTAGTTGGCGATCGCCATGATCCGGTACATCTCGTCGATCTGTGCCGGCTTGAGGCCGACACGCCGTGCGATGGCCTCATCGACGACGCCGTCGATGGTTTTGGCCCGCATATAGGCGCGCATCGCCAACATGCGCTCGAGGGCCAGGGTGACCGGCGCTTCGTCGCCGGCCGTCAACAGGTTGGCGAGATAGCGCATGGGGATGCGGAGCGATTTGACGTCGGGCATTTCGCCGTCGAGGCCGATCTTGCCCGCGGTCGCCGCCGACGTGATCGGCGAGAGCGGCGGCACATACCAGACCATCGGGAGCGTGCGGTATTCCGGATGCAGCGGGAAAGCGACCTTCCACTCCATCGCCATCTTCCAGATCGGAGAAATTTTTGCAGCCTCCAGCCACGCATGCGGGATGCCCT
>JAFEFK010000590.1 GCA_018240625.1 Pseudomonadota bacterium | reverse complement strand
CCAAAGAACGCCGACCGGAAAGCCAACCGGCGTGGCGCGGCCCGGCTCGCAGCCGTGCAGGCGCTGTACCAGATGGACATGGCAGGCTCGGGGATCAACGATATCTTCGCCGAGTTCGAGAGCCACTGGATCGGCAATGAGGTCGAGGGCGAGCAGTATCTGCCCGCGGAAGCCGCCTTCTTCCGCGACGTCGTCTCGGGCGTGGTGCGCGATCAGGGCAAGCTCGATCCTTTGATCGACGATGCGCTGTCGAAGGGCTGGCCGCTGAAACGGATCGACGCCATCCTGCGCGCGGTGTTGCGCGCGGGCTGCTATGAACTGGAGCATCGCAAGGATGTGCCGGCGCGGGTTGTAGTGTCCGAATATGTCGATGTCGCCCATGCGTTCGTGGAGGGTGAGGAGGTCGGCATGGTCAACGCGGTACTGGATCAGATCGCGCGGCAGTTTCGGGCCGGCGAGTTCACGCGGTAGCCGTCACCTCCGGCGTCATTGCGAGGAGTTAAGGGTAACGCGTAGCGTCGTCCCGATGACGACGAAGCAATCCAGTCTTGCTTTGCGACCGCTGGATTGCTTCGCTACGCTCGCAATGACGGAGTGAGGGGTACGATAAGTTGTCCTCCGGTGAAGACGATCTGATCGCGCGCTACTTCAAGCCGCTGGCGACCGATCCCGGCGCGCTCGGCCTGACCGACGACGCCGCAGTTCTTGCAGCATCCCATAGCGATCTCGTGGTCACGACCGATGCCGTTGTTGAAGGCGTCCATTTTTTCAAGCACGATCCGCCGGAAACGATCGCGAAGAAAGCTTTGCGGGTCAACCTCTCCGATCTCGCCGCCAAGGGTGCGGTGCCGGCCGGCTTCGTATTGACGCTGGCTTTGCGCGGCGCCGATGAGAACTGGCTCGCGCCATTCGCGCGCGGGCTCGGCGACGACGCAACCGCATTTCGGTGTCCGCTGCTCGGCGGCGACACCGTGTCCACGTCCGGACCGCTGATGATTTCCATTACGGCCTTTGGCCGCGTGCCGCCGGACGGAATGGTCAGGCGCAGCCGCGCCGAGCCGGGCGACCGCGTCGTTGTCTCAGGAACCATTGGTGACGCAGCATTGGGGCTCGCGGTTCTCGCAGGCCGCTTGGCGGTGGGTGATCTCGCGATCCGCGAGGCGCTGATCGGCCGTTATCGGGTTCCTGAGCCGCGTGTCGGTCTCGCAGAGGCGGTTCGAACGTATGCGCGGTCTGCGATGGACGTCTCCGATGGCCTTGCCGGCGATCTAGCGAAGCTGTGCACGGCATCCGGGGTTTCAGCGGTCATCGACGCAACCTCCGTTCCGTTGTCCCCGGCGGCGCAGGGATTGATCGCGCAGGGCAAAGCGAGTTTCGAGGCGGCGGTGAGCGGCGGCGACGATTATGAGATTCTATGCACCGTCCCGGAGGATCGCTTCGAGGCGTTCGCCCAAGTGGCGCACAGCGTCGGTGTTGCGGTGACGTCGATCGGTGCCGTGGTCGCCGGCAAGACGGCACCGCGGTGGCTTGACGGGGAGGGCCGCGAGATCGTGCTTGGTCAGCTCGCCTATAGCCATTTCTAAGCTGCAAGCATTTAATACATTGTAAGTATTG
>JAFEFK010000058.1 GCA_018240625.1 Pseudomonadota bacterium | reverse complement strand
ATCTTCAAGTCTTTCATGCCGCCCGGTGCATTTCCGCGGTTTGTTCTTTCAGCGCGGCGATCAGGCCGGGCCGGTCGAATTTGGCGACATAATCGTGGAAGCCGGCCTGGCGGCCCCGCTCGATTGCAGCCGGCGACACCATCGACGACAGCGCGATAATCGGGGTGCTGCTCAGGCGATGATCGGCGCGCACGGTCTCTGCGAATTCGAAGCCGCTCATGTCCGGCATCTCGATATCCGTCAGGATCGCATCGAATTCCTGACCCGAACGCAGGGCCACGAGACCTTCCTGCGCGTTGGTCGCAACCCGCACCTGATAGCCCGCGGCCTTGAGGACCGGCGCCAGCATGTTGCGGAAGAAGGCGCTGTCATCGACAAGAAGCACCGACTGCGCATTAGCCGACGGGCGCATCTCCTTGCGGCTGAACCAGTCTGCGAAGGCCATCGGCAGAAAATGACCGACGTCGATCACTTCCGTCGCCCGCCCCTTAATGACCGCGGAGCCGAGAATTCCCGGCTGGGTGCTTGCCACTTCGATGTTCAGGCGCTCTTCGACGATATCGATGATCTCGTCGACCACGAGGCCCATCGAGCGGCCGTCGTCGGCAAAAACCAGGATCGGCTGAGCGCCTTCGGTACCGACCGTGACGCCGTCCATCTGGACAAGCGGCATCAACTGTTCGCGGTATTGCACCATGTAGCGGCCGTTCGATCGTTCGATCTTGTCGACGGAGATTTCCTCCAGCCGCGTAATGAGCGCGAGCGGCACCGCCTTCGGCTGGTCCGATCCGGCGCGGAACACAAGCAGCGACGTCATCTGCTCGGCGTGGCCGGCGGGAATCGCCGCATTCTCGTCGGCGATCTCGCGCTGGGCCGCAACCGAGGTGCCCAGCGCCTGTGCAATGCCGTTGGGATCGATGATCATGATGACGGCGCCGTCGCCGAGGATGGTATTGCCCGAGAACATGCCGATGTGCCGCAGCATGGTCGACATCGGCTTGACCACGATTTCCTCGGTGTGGAAGACGCCATCTACAACAATGCCGAAGGTCTGGTTGCCGACCTGCGTCACCACGATGAACCCGTTCTCCGGATCGCTCGAGGTGCCGTCATCGATCTTCAGCAGTTTCTTCAGATGCATCAGCGGCAGCAGCTTGTTGCGCAGCCGCAGCACCGGCGTATCCTTGATACGCTCGATGCGATGCTCGGAATTGGCGCGCGCGCGGACCAGTTCGACGACAGAGAGCTGCGGAATCGCGAAGCGGTCGCCCGCGGCTTCGACGATCAGGGCGGAGACGATCGCGAGCGTCAGCGGAATCTTGATGGAGACGCTCGATCCCTCGCCGGCCACCGACTTGATGTCGATGGCGCCGCCGATCTGATCGATGTTCGTACGCACGACATCCATGCCGACGCCGCGCCCGGAAACGCTGGTCACTGCCGCCGCGGTCGAAAATCCCGGCGCGAAGATGAACTTGTGGATCTGCGCCTCGGACATTTTCTCGAGCTCGGCCTCGGTCGCGATGCCGTTCTGGACCGCCTTGGCCTTGATCCGCTCGGTGTTCAGACCGCGGCCGTTATCCGCGATGCAGATGACGATATGGCCGCCCTCGTGATAGGCCGAGAGGCGGATCGTACCCTGCTCCGGCTTGCCGGCGGCCGCGCGCTCAGCCGGCGTTTCCAGGCCGTGATCGGCGGAATTCCGCACCATGTGCGTCAGCGGATCCTTGATCAGATCCAGCACCTGGCGGTCGAGTTCGGTGTCCGCACCGTGCATCTCGAGTTCGATCTGCTTGCCGAGTTCGCCCGACAGGTCGCGCACGATGCGGGGCAGCTTCTGCCACGCGTTGCCGATCGGCTGCATGCGCGTCTTCATGACGCCTTCCTGCAATTCGGCGGTGACGTTGGACAGTCGCTGCAGCGGCACCTTGAATTCGTTGTCTTCGTGGCGGCGGCTGATTTCGAGCAACTGATTGCGCGTCAGCACAAGCTCGGACACCATCGTCATCAAGTGCTCGAGCGTATCGACGTTCACACGGATCGACTGGTTGGCGACCCGATCACTTTCCGGCGTTTCCTCGGCAATGGTTTTCTTCGGCGCAGGCTTGGCCGCCGGCTTTGGAGCTGCCGCGGCTGGCGCTGGCGCCGTCACTGGCTGCGGGGCAATCACCGAAGGCTCGGCTGCCGTCTCGCGGAACGCACGTTCGAGCTCATCGAGCGACACCTCACCGGGGCGCAGCGGGCGTTCGAGAACCTGATAGATAAGCGTCCCGGTTTCGGCCACTGGCGCGGCGGGCTCCCGAGCGGACGCGGACGCGCCGTGCTCGGCCATATGATGTAGCTTGTCGATCAGATCCGGATCGGCCCCCTCGGGTTCAGCCTCGGTCGCCTCGAGCTGACCCAGAATCACCTTGATGCGGTCGATGGTCGACAGAATGAGCGTGACGGCCTCGCCAGTCACCGGCATCCCATCGCGAAATTTGCCCATCAGCGTTTCCGCCGCATGCGCGAGAGCTTCAAGCCTTGGAAGACCGAGAAAACCGCAAGTCCCTTTGATGGTGTGGACGAGGCGAAAGATGTTGTCCAAGATCTTGGCGTTGTTCGGATCCTGCTCAAACCGCACAAGCTGGTTGTCAACCGTGTCCAGACTCTCGTTGGTCTCGGTCAGGAATTCGCGGAGCAGATCATCCATAATGTACTGGCCTTCGAAACCCCGGCGCGCGCCTTGGGCGCGCCTTTTCGGGGTTTGGCCAGTTTCGATGCAAAGCGTTTAAGTTTGGTTGAGCAATCGCAAAAGAACGCTCTAAACAAATAGATAACACTCGTGACACGAGCTTCCGCGAAATTCAGAAACTATTGGTTAACCATGTTGCGCGGGTGCATGGCTCAATCGGTCTTCACCAGCACCTTGTCGCCATCGGCGGCGAGCGAGACGCTGAGGCCGCAAGCCTCCGCGAGCAACCGCGTATAGTATGGCTGGACCGCATGGGCGTCGATGCTGCCGGCGTGGCTTGCCGACAGAAGATCAACGGCGTTCTGCGGCATACGGGCGTTCAGTCCGGCCGCGCTGATTCGAAAACCCATTGTCTCGCCTTCCCCGGCGGGATCGACCGTCAGCACGCCACCGCGTGGGATCGTCTGTTGCGCGATCACCAGCATGTTCAGCAGCAGCTTGACCCTGTTCTTCGGCAGCAGCACGCGCGGCAAATTCCATGCGATCGTGATCTTGCCGTCCTCGAAATGTCCTTTCGCCATGTTTTGCGCGTCGCCAAGATCGATCTGCGCGCCCGCCGACCCGGCAGCGCCGAAGGCAAGGCGGCAAAACTGGAGCCGCGCCGAGGCGGTTTTGGCGCTCTTGCGGATCAGATCGAGCGCAAACTCGCGATCGTCCGGCTTCGGATTGTCGTCCAGCACCTCAAGCCCGTTGACGATGGCGCCAACCGGACTAATGAGATCGTGACAAACACGAGAACAGAGTAAAGCCGCAAGCTCGAGCGCATCGGGAGCGGGACCGGGAGACGACGTGTCGGACATAAGACCTGTTCCTCGGATCTGTTTCTGCACATCCGCGGCGCGCGGATACTGCGAATCAAGCAGTCTTCGTGGTTTGATACACTGCCGGAGCCTGTGCTGCCACCACAAGGCGACGCCGACTGCCCTTCGACAATGCGCATGGAAGCTTCGAACGTGCCGGTGATCGACGCCCAGACCGCCGTGGCGCTGATGGATCCTCTGACGGAGCTGGTCGTACAAGCCGGCGCCGCTATCCTCGCGGTCAAACGCGATCGCATGGCCATCGGCGATAAAGCCGACGGATCGCCGGTCACCGAAGCCGATATGGCCTCCGACCGTATCATCGCCGATGGACTGGCGCGGCTGTGCCCCGATATCCCCGTGCTGTCGGAGGAGCGCGTGCATCTCGCAACGCCACCCTATGCCGGCAGCTTCTTCGTGATCGATCCGCTGGATGGCACCAAGGAATTTATCGCAGGCCGCGACGAATTCACGATCAACCTGGCGATGGTGACGGATGGGATACCGCAACTCGGCATCATCGGCGCGCCGGCGCTTGGTTTGATCTGGCGCGGACTTGTCGGTCATGGCGCCCAGCGCCTCTCCGTTGCGACCGGCGCGGGATTGAGCGCCGCTTTACCGATCAAGACCCGGCCATGTCCAAATCCCGGTTCCCCCTGGATTGCCGCCGTCAGCCGGTCGCACGGCGACAGCCGGTCGGAGGCCTTCATCGACAGCCGGCCGGGCGCTGTTCGCAAGGCGCTGGGCTCCGCCGTCAAGTTTTGCCGAATCGCCGAAGGCGGTGCAGATATCTATCCGCGCCTCGCCCCAACCGGCGAATGGGACGTTGCGGCGGGGCATGCGCTGGTGGTGGCGGCCGGGGGCAAGATCACGGATGGACGTGGCGCCCCCTTGCGTTTCGGCGAATCGCGCGACGGATTTCTTGTGCCGGAGTTCATCGCCTGGGGCGATCCTTCGGCTGCGCCTTGACCCGAGCGCGGACGGAACTCGCGGCTACTGCGCCAGCGTTTCCTTCAGCTCGGCCCAGCGGCGCGTCGCCTCGTGCAGATAATGCGCGGGATTTGCGGCGAAGGCCGCGCGGGTGTCTTCATGGCCAAACAGGTAAAGCCGCTGGCCGACAACGAGCCAGAGCCGCGAAGTGCCGGCGAACGTCACGCCGCGAGCGACATCGACCGGGTCATAGCCACCGAAACGGGGACTATAAACATCTGGATTTGCAATAAAAAAAGCCCGGTTATCCGGATTGCTGAAGCGCCAGACCGCGCCATTCAGGGAAACCTCGTAGTCGGACTCCCCCGCCACCGGCCGGGCATCGGTAAAGAACGCCACCGGATCGAAACCACCGATCGCAAGGCCCGTATAACGGTCGACCACCACGCGTTCGGTAGTGGCGGCCCGCGCCGCGAATTCCATGCCGGAAGAGGCAAAAGCGCACGTCAGCAAGGCAATCACGGCTATTCCGCGGCGCAAGCCGTTTCCTTCCTGCCGCTGTGCCGTCATAGTTGGTGCCGATAACATGCGAGTCGAGGGGACGATCGCTGCATCATAACGGCTGCTTGTCAGCATCCGGTTAAGGGGCGGGGATAAATTTCGATAACCAGTGGAGCGAATTTGACATTCGCCACTCACATGGCAGCGAATCCGGGACGCGAATGTCAAATTCGAAGCTCCACTGGAAGATTATAGCTGCTAGTGGTCCTTTGATTCTAACATTTGCACAGGGGACTGCCGGAACGGGGATGCAAATGTTAGAATCGGACCACTAGGGGTGTTTTCATGACCTTCACTTCGCGCCTTGCAGCGGCCGTGCTCGCTGCAATGACGACGTTCTGGATTGTGCCCGCGTCTGCCCAGCAATCGGCGCCGCCCCCGGAGGCACCCCCAGGTCAGCACCTGCCTCCGCCGCAGCGGCACGCCGGTCCCGGCACCTATTCGTCGGACGAACTGCTCAAGTCCGGAACTCGGTTTTTCGGCAACGTCTCGCGCGGGCTCGCGTCCGTGATCGAGCGTGCGGTCAGCCAATGGGGCCTGCCCAACGGCTATATCCTCGGGGAAGAAGGCAGCGGCGCTTTTGTCGCCGGCCTGCGCTATGGCGAGGGCACCCTCTACACCAAGAACGCTGGGGACTTGAAAGTCTACTGGCAGGGACCTTCCGTCGGTTTCGATTGGGGCGGCGATGGCGCACGCACCATGACGCTCGTCTATAACCTGCCGGCCACCAATGCGGTCTATCAGCGCTTCGCAGGCATTGACGGCTCCGCCTACATCATTGGCGGCTTCGGCATGACGGCGCTGACCGCGAACAACATCGTGCTGGTGCCGATCCGCTCCGGTCTCGGGCTCCGGCTCGGCGCCAATATCGGCTATCTGAAATATACACCGCGGGCGACCTGGAACCCGTTCTGACAGTCCGCGCCGTTCGTCCGCAACACGGGCGCATGTGGTTACGGATTCACCTTAACCAGGCATCGTGCTGGCCTTTTGCCGGCCACCCGCGCATGGTAACCAAATCCTTATCTAGCATCCCGATTTCGAAGTTCGCATATCCTTGCAGCAATCTGTGATGCGAACTTCGGAATCAAAGGGACACTATAATTCTAGCGTGTTGGAGTGTTGTCCATGGTCGAGCCGATCATGTATCTGGCGATCGGTTTTCTGGTTTCGATGTTGTGCGGGCTGATGATTGTGCCGCTGGTGCATAACCGTGCCGTACGCCTCACCACAAAACGTCTCGAAGCCGCGACGCCGCTGTCGATGGCGGAAATCCAGGCCGACAAGGACCAGCTGCGCGCCGAATTTGCGATGTCGGCACGGCGTCTGGAAATGAGCGTCGAGCAACTCAAGAACAAGACCACCAGCCAGTTCGCCGAGCTTGGAAAAAAGACCGATGCGATCAATCGCATGAAGGCCGAACTCGGCGAGAAGAATGCCACGATCTTCTCGCTCGAAGAGCGCGAGAAGGCGGTCAAGGAACAGTTGCAGGCGACCGAAAACGATTTCGCGGCCAAGACCGAAACGCTGCGTCTCGCCGAGGCGACGCTGGCCGAACGGCAGAGCGACCTTGCAAAACTGAACAACGAACTGTCGGATCGTTCGATGACGGCGGAGAGCCGGCAGGTCGAACTGCTCGCCGTCCGCGCGCAGATCGAGGGGTTGCAGAGCCGCGTCAACGACGCCGAGAAAGAATTCGCAGCCACGCAAGCCCGGCTCGAACAGCAGCGCCGCGAATCGGCGGCTGCGACGCAGAATCTCGATGAAGCGCGCGCGCGCGTCGAAAACCTGAGCCAGCGCGTCACGGAGCTTGACCGTCAGCTCGTGACCCAGGTCAAGGAAGCGGAGACGCTCGGCAACACGATCAGCGATCTCGAAAACCGCCTCGCGGCACAGGGCAAGACGCTCGCCGAACGTGCCAGCGAGAACGATCGCTTGCGCACATCCAATGCGGCCGCGGAACGCACGGTCCGCGAATTGCGCGACGAAATCGCGACCCTGAACGGCGGCAAATCTCCGATCATCGACGGGCTGCGCAACGAAAAAGCGGCCGTCGAACAGGCGCTCCGCGCGGCGACCGACGATCGCGCCAAACTGCAGCGCGACATCAATGCGATCCAGCAACAGGCCGAGAGCTCCTGGGCCACGGAACGTATGGAAAATGCTCTGTTGCGGGAGCGCATCAACGATATCGCCGCCGAAGTCGCCAAGCTTGCGATGACGATCGAGGGGCCGGATTCGCCGATCGAAGCCATTCTGGCGGCGGAGACCGCGTCGGCAAAGGCACCGAAGATTGTGAACGGCACTGGCCCCGGACTGGTGCCCGAGGCAGGTGGCGGCACGCTGGCCGACCGCATCCGTGCGCTGCAATCCCATGCTTCCCGCAGCGCCCGCCAGCCGGCTGAATGAATCGGCTGCGAAGCGGCAGGGTTCGCTTGACACCCCTGCCCCGCATTCCCTAAATCGCGGCTTCGATGGCTGCGCCGGCCGGCCGAACCGGCTCCCGGCGATTTCCACGGCAGATGATGATCCCGGGCGCATAGCTCAGCGGGAGAGCGTTCCCTTCACACGGGAGAGGTCCAAGGTTCGATCCCTTGTGCGCCCACCATCAAAAGCCTTTATTTGTCGGGCTTTTTGAGAACCGCCAAATAGCGCAACCGGCAACTCAGGTAGAACGAAGCGGGAAACGCGCACGCCAACCGCTTCCAAGGTTGCCCGGTGGATGGAACGTTTCGCCTCGCAGACGTTTCGACAGTGCGGTCCAAGCTCGAGGAGGCTTGCAACTGGTCGACACCGAGGACCGACAAAGCTGAAACGACAATAAGAGCAAGGACGCAGAAGCGCCCT
>JAFEFK010000589.1 GCA_018240625.1 Pseudomonadota bacterium | reverse complement strand
TGATCGAGCGGCACCGGATTGACCGCGAGCGCCTCATAGCCGTTGGAGTGGCCGTGCGCGGCGCGGCGGTGGTTGCGGATCACGCGCAGCATGTGGCCGGCATTCTTCTTGTAACCGGGGAAGGCGCCGAGCTCGCCGGCCATTTCCGCCGAGGTCTTGTAGGCAATGCCGGTCATGATCGCCGACAGCGCGCCGCACAGCGCGCGGCCTTCCTTGCTGTCGTAGGAAAGCCCCATGGTCATCAGGAGGCCGCCGATGTTGGCGAAGCCGAGACCCAGCGTGCGGAATTCGTAAGAGAGCTCCGCGATCGCCTTGGACGGGAACTGCGCCATCATCACGGAGATTTCCAGCACCACCGTCCACAGCCGGCAGAGGTGCTCGTAGGCTTCGACGTCGAAGCGCCCCCTCCCTAACCTTCCCCCGCTTGCGGGGGAGGGAAGGGTGGGGGTGGTGTCGTAGAACGTGATCAGGTTCGCCGAGGCGAGGTTGCAGGCGGTGTCGTCAAGGAACATGTATTCCGAGCACGGATTCGACGCGCGGATGTCGCCTGAGGCTTTACAGGTGTGCCAGTCGTTCATGGTGGTGTTGAAATGCAGGCCGGGATCGGCCGACGCCCAGGCGGCGTAACCGATTTTTTCCCAGAGATCGCGCGCCTTCAGCGTCTTCATCACCTTCTTGCTGGTGCGGCCAACCAGATTCCAGTCGCCATCCGTCTCCACCGCGCGCAAAAAGTCGTCCTTCAGCGAGACCGAGTTGTTGGAGTTCTGGCCTGAGACCGTGAGATAGGCCTCGCTGTCCCAGTCGGTGTCGTAGACCGGGAAGTCGATGTCCTTGTAGCCTTGCCTGGCGTACTGGATCACGCGCTTGATGACGTTGTCGTTGACCAGCGCGCGGCGCGCCAGCTTGATCTCGCGGCGCAGCGCCGGGTTCTTCTCGGGATCGAAGCAGTCGTCGCCCGAACCCTCGCAGTTCACGCAGGCCTTCATAATGGCCTTGAGGTGCTTCTGGTTAAGTTTCGAGCCGGT
Source organism: Pseudomonadota bacterium (assembly GCA_018240625.1). Classification (GTDB taxonomy): domain Bacteria; phylum Pseudomonadota; class Alphaproteobacteria; order Rhizobiales; family Xanthobacteraceae; genus Nitrobacter. Next base: position 3,828 of record JAFEFK010000589.1, on the reverse strand, counting down.
GACGAGGGCGGCGACCTTCTGCTCCTCCTTCACCTTCCAGTCGATGTAGGTCTCGATATCCGGGTGGTCGGCGTCCACCACCACCATTTTCGCCGCGCGGCGCGTGGTGCCGCCCGATTTGATCGCGCCCGCCGCGCGGTCGCCGATCTTGAGGAAGCTCATCAGGCCGCTTGAACGGCCGCCGCCGGAAAGGCGTTCGCCTTCGCCGCGCAGCCGGGAGAAGTTGGAGCCGGTGCCGGAGCCGTATTTGAACAGGCGCGCCTCGCGCACCCACAGGTCCATGATGCCGCCCTCGTTGACGAGGTCGTCCTCGATGCCCTGGATGAAGCAGGCGTGCGGCTGCGGATGCTCGTAGGACGACTTCGACTTGGTCAGCTTGCCGGTCTTGAAGTCGACGTAGTAGTGGCCCTGGCCGGGACCATCGACGCCGTAGGCCCAATGCAGTCCGGTGTTGAACCACTGCGGCGAGTTCGGCGCCACCATCTGGCGCGCCAGCATGTAGCGCAGTTCGTCGTTGAAGGCGTGGGCGTCGTCTTCGCTGGAGAAGTAGCCGCCTTTCCAGCCCCAATAGGTCCAGCAGCCCGCGAGGCGGTCGAACACCTGTTTTGAGGAGAGCTCGCTGACGTAGCGCTCTTTCTCGGGGAGGGCAGCCAGTGCGTCCGTATCGGGCACCGAGCGCCACAGCCACGACGGCACGGTCTCTTCCTCGACTTTCTTCAGCCGCGCAGCGACGCCGGCCTTGCGGAAATACTTCTGCGCCAGCACGTCGGAGGCGACCTGCGACCAGAATTCCGGCACTTCCACGTTCTCAAGGCGAAACACCACCGAGCCGTCCGGGTTGCGGATCTCGCTCGTCGTCAGCCGGAAATTGATCTCGGCGTAGGGTGACTGGTTGTCTTTGGTGTAGCGCCGTTCGAACTGCATTGTTTTTCGTGCCCCGTGACTATCCGCGACCGCTTTGACGCGGCATCGGCGATTTCCATTTCGCGGGTTGTCCGGACCACAATTGTGGTCCTGAGCCCGCAGCTCAGCCGGTGGTTCCGGCCCTGTTTCCCCTGGAGAGTGCACTTCGCCGGATTATCCGTTTCCGGAAGGTCCGATCATGCTCTCTCAATAACGCCCCAACTCGTCACTCGAGCCAATTCTGGCCCGTTTTTAGCACCCGTGCAGTCCCGCAATTTCAGGGCAAACAAACCCGTCACCCGCGCCTCGACCGGCTAACGGAGTGGTCATTTTGGAACCCATTCAGGGAGTGTCCGGCGGGACCGAAAACTACCCGGCACCGAACGGTCCAAAACTAGGCCGACTCCATCGCGCCCGTCAAGAACTAGTACGGGTTCCCTAATCAAATACTAAATATGGTGGAAACAGGGGAAAACCAAGGGGTCGGCCCGCGCCTTGGATGGCTCCAAGTATCAGTGAGTCCTCAGGGATTCCCAAGCAAAAAGAATCTTCAAAACCGACTCTTTCCCGAGCTTCACACGCTGTTCACAGGGCAAGTATTTATTGCGCGCGAGGGGTTGCTTTAAGCGCGACTCGGGCTGCCTGCGCGCGTGGTCCTATTCCAGCATTTGCATCCCGTTTCAGCCGGTGCCTGGTGCAAATGATCAGAGGGCCCTCGTAAATACAAAGTCGTCGTGAGGCTTTGAATTCGACATTCGCTGCTCGGATCTGCTGCAATGGAGGTAGCGAACGGCAAATTCGCTCCACCGGAGGCATGCCGCATGCCCGGTTCGGCAATGGCGTAACCGCGCCATAACCGGCATGGTGCGTCCGATTCCGCCGGGTTTTTCATTCCATGCCAGACCAAATCACACCGGGCGCGCGGGTTCGAATTACGCCCGCGGGCCTTCTCTTCCTCGCCACAACCTCGGTCGGTTGGGGCCTCAACTGGCCCGCGACCAAGTATCTGTTGAGCGAACTGCCGCCGCTCACGTTGCGCGGCGTGACGGGTGTCGCCGGCGCAGCGCTATTGGCGATCGTCGTGCTCGCCTGCGGTCAAAGCCTTCAGGTCGAGCGTGCGTTGTGGCCGCGCCTCTGCCTTTACGCGTTTCTCAATGTCACCTGCTGGATGGCGCTGGTAGGGGTCGCGCTGTTGTGGCTCCCAGCCGGCGAAGCATCGATGATCGCCTATACGATGCCGGTGTGGGCGTCGCTATTGGCATGGCCGATTCTCGGCGAGCGCCCGAATCTGCTGCGGGTCATCGCGTTGCTGCTCGCATTCGGAGGGCTCACGGTTATCCTGGGCGGCGGCGGCATTTCGATCACACCAGGGAAGTTGACCGGTTTCGTTATGGTGCTGGGCGGCGCATTCGCTTTCGCGCTGGGAGCCGTGCTGTCGAAAAAATGGCCGCTGCCGTTGCCGCCGATGACCGCGGCGGCGTGGCAGATCGGCCTCGGCTGCCTGCCGGTTGGACTGGTGGGAGCGCTGATTGAGACATCCCACTTCGAAGCGGTGACACCAGTCGGCTGGTGGCTGTTAGGCTACAGCACCGTGATCCAGTTTTGTGTCGCCTATGTCTCCTGGTTCGCCGCACTCAATCGGCTGCCTGCGTCTATCGCGGCCATCGGCACCACGGCTGTCCCGGTGATTGGCGTCGTTGCGTCTGCGATTGCGCTGCACGAACCGCTCGGCCTCGTTCAGATCGCCGCGCTATTATTGACATTGGGCGGTGTCGTGCTGGCGACGCGATCATGACTGCGTTCGGCTTTTCATCGCAGCTTCCAACCCGTCAATTGCGCTATTATTGGCCGCCATCCATTATCTGGCGTCCAACAGTTTCTTATTGCTGGAGCGTTCGACATGCAGTCGATTATTCGAAGCGACGGCTATTTTACCTGGTTGAAGTTTCTCTTGGACAAGTCGGCGTCCGAACTGGAAAACAAGGTGGGTTATTCGCCCGATGCACTCGCGGCGGGTTGGAAATTATTGTCGCCCCGCTTTCCAATTGCGCCGCACAACATCGACTTGCGTGGTTCGTCGCGTTGGTCGGAAGGCATCTTGCCCGACGGAAGAAATATCGGCTCAGTTCTTTCTGCGCGCTTGAGTTTGTCTGACGCTCAAAAAAAGCTGGCGACTTTTTTCGATCAGGGCCTCGATCGGCGGCCTGCAAAAATACGTCCCAACTCCAAACCAGCGGCTTATCCGGCAGCAAAGCCGGTTGGAATTCCCCAATTCAAGCTTGCGGCCGAAATCGACTGGGTCGTACTGGCGGATGTGGCGCCGGGAAAGATCCTTCGAAGAGCGGATATCAGGATCTGATCGGCGGCCCAGCAACGCTCCCACGTCCATGTTCAATCTCACTGCGCTAGCTTCGCACGAGCATTCCAGCATCATGACAACGACACGAGAAGCAGGCGCCAGAGTCCGTGCTACGGTGCTCGGACTGATGTTTCTTGCTGTCACCTCGATTGGATGGGGTCTGAATTTCCCCATCATGAAAAACCTGCTGGTCGAACTGCCGCCGCTGTCGTCGCGCGGACTGTCGGGCCTCGCAGGCGCCCTCGCGCTGGCGCTCGTGGTCACCCTTCGCGGCGAGGGGCTGGCGGTGCCGCGTCCGATGTGGTTTCGGCTGGCGCTGGTATCGCTGCTGACCATCGGCGGCTGGGTCGCGTTCATGGGATTGGCGCTGCTCTGGCTTCCGGCCAGCGAAGCTGCGGTACTCGGGATCTCCATTCCGGTGTGGGTCGCGCTGCTGGCGTGGCCGATCCTCGGCGAGCGGGTTTCCATCCTGCGTGCAATTGGGCTTGCGATCGCGCTTGCCGGCATCAGCGTGCTGATCGCCGGCAATGGTTTTGAGGCCAGCCTCGGCAAGGTGCCGGGTTATC
>JAFEFK010000588.1 GCA_018240625.1 Pseudomonadota bacterium | reverse complement strand
ATTTCGGTCACAAATCGCATCCGGTTCGCTTCCGATCCACCGTATTCGTCGGTGCGCTGATTGGAGCGTTCGGATAAGAATTCATGGACGAGGTAACCGTGTGCGCCGTGGATCTCCAGCACATCAAAGCCGGCTTCATGGGCCCGCCGTGCCGAGTTGCCCCAGGCTTGCACGAGATCTTTGACTTCGCGCCGTTCCAGCGCGCGGGGCACTGGCCATTTGTCGCTGTGTGCGATCGCGCTCGGCGCGACGGGCGTCCAGTCGTCCCAGTCGTCGATATCGGCCGTCCGTTGCAATGGGCGATCGCCCTCCCACGGCCGGCTGGCCCGCGCTTTCCGGCCGGAATGGCCAAGCTGGATTCCTGCGACGGAGTTCTGTTGCTTGATGAAATCAGCCAGCCGCTTTAGCGGCTCGACGAATTTATCGTCCCATATTCCGAGGTCGCCCACTGTGCCGCACCCGCGCCGCTCGACTTTGGTCGATTCGACCACGACGAGGCCAGCGCCGCCAGCTGCGAACTTGCCCGCATTCATCAGATGCCAGTCGGTCGGAAAGCCCTTGACCGCCGAATACTGGTGCATGGGCGGAACGACGATGCGATTACGCAACTCAACGCCGCGGATTGTCAGCGGCGAAAACAAACGGACTTCGGGCATGGACTATTACCCCGATTGACTTTGGATAATAACTTTATTCATACATATCGGCCCAGTGCTTGTCTGCCCTGTCGTCCCTGATTGCTCCGAGGTCACCATTGCTTGAGCCTATTTTGATGCTCGGAGTGCCCCTCGATTTCATCTTGTTCGGGCTCATTCTGCTAGGTATTGCCTTTTTCCATCATCACACGCTGCTGATCGCGTTGACGGGGCTGGCCGTCATTATTGCATACAAAATCGCTTTCACAGGCTTCACGTTTGGAACGGGCCTCGCCGGCCTCAGTCTTCATATGGAACATGAGTGGGTCACACTGGCCAACCTGTTCCTGCTGCTGATGGGATTTGCTCTTCTGTCGAGACATTTCGAAGAGAGCCGGATGCCGGATAAGATGCCGGCGCTGCTTCCCGACGACTGGAAGGGGGGAGCCGTCCTTCTCGCCATCGTCTTTGTACTGTCGGGCTTTCTGGACAATATCGCGGCAGCGCTCATCGGAGGAACGGTGGCGCGCCATGTTTTTAGCGGAAAGGTGCATGTAGGCTATCTGGTTGCCATTGTGGCGGCCTCGAACGCCGGTGGCGCCGGAAGCGTCGTCGGCGACACCACGACCACGATGATGTGGATCGACGGTGTCAGCCCCCTCAGTGTCCTCGAAGCCTATGTGGCAGCCATCGTCGCGCTGATGATTTTCGCGGTCCCGGCATCCATACAGCAGCATCGTTTCTCGCCGATTGTAAAGAGGCCGCCCGGCGTCTTGAGAATCGACGGAGCGAGAGTTTTCATCGTCGCTCTCATTCTTGGCGTGGCACTCGTCGCTAACGTCACCGCAAACCTGAAGTTTCCAGCGGTCCTTGATAAGATTCCTGTTCTGGGGCTGGCTATTTGGGGTGCGATTCTGGTGACCGCACCGTTAAGGGTACCGGACTGGAAGATTATGCCTGAGACCTTCAAAGGAACGATCTTTCTGCTGGCGCTGGTGATCGCAGCCTCCATGATGCCGGTTGAAAAACTGCCTCTGGCGGCGTGGCGCACGACCTTGGGCCTTGGCTTTGTTTCTTCGGTTTTCGACAATATCCCGCTCACGGCGCTGGCGCTGAAGCAAGGCGGTTACGATTGGGGATTTCTCGCTTATGCGGTTGGTTTCGGGGGCTCGATGATCTGGTTCGGGTCGTCGGCGGGCGTGGCGTTGTCCAACATGTATCCGGAAGCGAAATCGGTCGGACGATGGGTCGGCAACGGTTGGCCTGTCGCTGCCGCCTACGTTGTCGGCTTTTTCGTGATGCTGACTGTTATCGGCTGGCATCCCGATGCGCCTCATTGAAGGCGCGCTTATAAGGCTCACATCTGTAACGACATGCGCAACGCGGGAATCCCATGGTAGCCAAATTCTCCCTGGCCAAAGACAAAATCAAGGTTTTACTGCTCGAAGGCGTCAACGACAGCGCGGTCGAGTTGTTCGAGACGTCGGGCTATTCCAATCTCGAACGCCTGCCCAAGGCGTTGGACGCGAGCTCCCTGCGGGAGGCGGTCAAAGGCGTTCATCTGCTCGGCATCAGGTCGCGTACGCAACTAAGGCCTGACATTTTCTCCGCGGCGGACCGGCTGATTGCAGTCGGCTGTTTTAGTGTCGGAACCAATCAGGTCGATTTGGGCGCAGCACGCGCGCACGGCATTCCGGTCTTCAACGCTCCGTTTTCGAATACGCGAAGCGTCGCGGAGTTGGTGATCGGCGAGATTGTCATGCTGCTTCGCCGAATCTTGCCGCGGTCGCTCGCGGCGCATGAGGGCGGCTGGGACAAGTCCGCGACCGACAGCCGGGAAGTTCGAGGCAAGACGCTCGGGATTGTCGGCTATGGTAATATCGGATCGCAACTGTCGACGCTTGCGGAAGCGATGGGTATGCGGGTGATCTATTACGATCACACCGACAAGCTGCGGCACGGCAATACCGAGCCGATCGACACCTTGTCGGCTTTGTTGGCGCAAAGCGACGTGGTGAGTCTCCACGTTCCCGAGACCCCGGCGACGGAGCGTATGATCGGGCAGGCTGAAATCCTCGCCATGAAGCCCGGCGCCTATCTGATCAACAACAGCCGAGGAACGGTGGTCGATCTCGAGGCTCTTGCCAGGGCGCTCCGCGACGGACATCTCGCGGGCGCGGCGGTTGACGTCTTCCCGGT
>JAFEFK010000587.1 GCA_018240625.1 Pseudomonadota bacterium | reverse complement strand
TGGTATGAGTATTTCCCACTGAGCCAACAAGCCCACGGCAATTGGCAGTAGCCACCAAACATTGCCCGTAATCCAGCTTTCCATCGGTGCCACCTGTCGCTCCCCGAAAAGGGGTGTAGATTTTTTAGCAAATCAGTGGGAGCATGTCCGTGGGCTTGGAAACCCGGACCAGAGCTATAGCCGCACATCCCTGGTCAGGATGAACACCGATTGGCGTCGGTGATGACGGCTGAATGAATACTGTCGCAAGTTGCGATAGTATTCGACGGACGCAGTTGGCGCTGCGGCTCCGACCGGTCACATATGGCCGGGGTCGGGCGCGCTGTCCAGAGGGGTAACCCTTAAAAACGTCCGGCTTGTCGCTCTGGCAAGTTTCCAAACCCCGGCTGCTGCGGCTGTCCCGCAGCGCGGGCCTTGGAAAGCCCTCAAGTCAGAGCAACCACCATGCAAACCCAAACCATTACAGAACGGCCAGCGCGAGTCGCTGGCGAGATTGCGCGCCGTATCGCTACCCAAGAGCGGCAAGCCGAGAAAACGCGCCAGCGAGTCCGCAAACTGCGGGAAAAGGCATCCGCAGAAATCGAGCGACTTATCGCCTTCCTTGATGCCAGCGACAGCTACGTCGTGGACGAACGGGAGCCGGACGGCGACGAGGCCGATGCATCATATCCTGAGGGTTGGAAGCACTGCGAAGCTCCCATGGAGGATGACGAGGACGACGGCGGTGCCGAGCCATCGCTCGGCGCGCCGGAATATCACCCGGCCGGCTACACCATGATGGGCGGCGAGGCCAACCAGGAACGATGGGCACAGGGCAAGAGCGACGAACGCGAGCGCGACGACGCCGACGACCCCAAGGGCGAGGCGGTCAACGAGGATGGCGACGGCGAACCCGATAAGGAGCCGAGCTTGGGCTGGTGCGAACCTCTTGGCTTTGGTGGCGGCGGCATGGGGGGCTTCGACGACCGGGAAGTGCAGGACCACTCGCGGCCGCGGCCGCAGAACCGCACCGATCTTGGCACGACGCTTGCGGTTGATCCCTCTTATCGCAAGTTTGTCCATGGCCTCACGGACAACCAGCGCAAGGCGGTACATGCCCGGATGCGTCACGACAGCGACGTGGTGCTGCGATGATGCCAGCAAACCGCGATTTGGACGTGGACGAGGTACTGGACCGCTGCAAATGTGGCATTCCGGTCAATGTCCGCATGGACGTGGCAATCAACGCCCATTGCTTGGCGAACTTGGCCGGGGATCGGCAGGTGACGGCCTATGCGTTGCGGACGGTCATCCTCGCAAGAACGCCTGACGTCAGCGACCTGCAGAGCCAGATTGACTATCTCGCCGGCTTGCCGCGTGAGGCATGGGACGTTCTGGACTTCAACGGTGACGCGCGCACCGCCACGCTCGATGCCATCCGGCGGTCCATCGCATGGATGCAGGCGGCATGAGGCTGATCCGTCTCTATGCCGCGCGGTTGCTGTTGAAAGCCGCGCTATTGACGGCAACGGCGGCTCGCACCCTGCTCTAACAACAATGCGCTGCCGTCGCTATATTGGCGGCAGCGCAAATCGGAGGGGCCATGATCGACAAAAACTTTCCACCGAGTCTGAACAGGTTCGTCAGCAAATACGACCGGGATGGCAATCCGCGTCCTGAGGAAGAAATCCAGGCCGATCTCAAATATCGCGCGGACCGTGAGCGCTGGCGGAAAGAGAACGGCTATTCTCGCGATAGCCACTGGACCGTAAGACGCATGTTTGAGGCATCGGATATTGATGGGTTCCGGAAAATGCTGGTGCGCGTTCTTGGCCCGGAGGAAGCAGCAACAATTTTGGCGGGCATTTCGTTTAACTCGCAAACGGCGGCGTCAGTCTTGCTTATGCGTGCCCGCGCTCACAAGGCGTTGGA
>JAFEFK010000586.1 GCA_018240625.1 Pseudomonadota bacterium | reverse complement strand
GCTGCTGGCGCAGGGCGACGACGTCGTCGCGATTCCCGGAACGCGATATCCGGAACGCCTCGACGAAAATCTCGGCGCGCTCCAGGTCAAGCTCTCCGCGGATGACGTCGCGCGCATGTCGGCGGCCGTCCCGATCGGCGCGGCGTCCGGCGAGCGCTATCCGGCCGCGGGGATGAAGGCGGTTTACGTCTGACGTCTGGATCGATCCTCATCCGGCCAGATATTTTGCGACCGCTGTCTCGTTCCATTCGATGCCGCTGCCCGGTTTCTCATCGAGCAGCACATGGCCGTCCCTTACCGTCAGCGGCTCGCGCAGCACGGCGTCGGCCCAGTCGACATATTCGAGCCAGTGCGCCGTCGGCGTCACCGTCATGAGATGGGCGCTGACTTCGGAAAACAGATGCGTCGACATCTCGACGCCCGCGGCATGGGCGAGGGCTGCCGCGCGCAGCCAGCCGGTGACGCCGCCGATGCGCTGCACGTCAGGCATCACGAAATCGCAGGCGTGACGATCGAGCGCGACCTGCATCGAAAACGCGCTGTCAAAGTTCTCGCCGATCTGGATCGGCGTGTGGGTGGCGGCGGCGACTTCGGCGCAGCCGGCGTAGTCGTCGTGCCGGACCGGCTCCTCGATCCAGAGCAGTCCCTCGCCATCGAGCATGGCGCAGCGGCGGATCGCCTCGGCCACCGTGAGTGACTGGTTGTAGTCGCACATCAGCGTGATGTTATCGCCGACCGCCTTGCGCACGGCGCGCACGGTTTTGAGATCGTCGGATGCATCGGGCCGTCCGAGGCGGATCTTGGCTGCGTGAAAGCCTTCCGCGATCAACTTCATTGCTTCGTCGGCGGCGGCTTCGGGCGCCATGATGCCGAGGCCCTTCGAGTTGTAGGCGCGGATCGGTTTCGGCACCCCACCGAGCAGACGTGCCAGCGGCAGATTGCGCGCGCGGGCGAGCGCATCCCACACCGCCATGTCGATGCCCGATTGTGCCAGCCGTTGCAGCCCGGCGAGGCCGAGCAGTGCGAACTTTTGCGTCAGCTTGCGCTCGATCTCGTGCGGGATCAGTTCGTCGCCGGTCAGCAGGTCGGACATGGCGCGGACCATCTCCGTCAGCGGCTTCAGCGCAACCGGCGTGATCGCAAAAACATAGCTGTGGCCGCGCACGCCCTGATCGGTCTCGCAGTCGATCAACACCAGCGGCGCCCGGTCGACCGCGCCCGAACTGGTTTGCAGCGGCATCTTCATGGGCACAATGGCGGCGCGCGCGCTGAAGCGCGTGATGCGAAGGGTGTCGGACATGGGTGGACTCCCGGTTTTTGATTTTGAGATGACCTAGCACGGGAAACCTTCTCCGTCATTCCGGGACACGCCTCTTGGCGTGGACCCGAAATCTCGACCAGTCACTTTGAGATTCCGGGTTCGCGACTTCGTCGCGCCCCGGAATGACGCTGGAGCGCGCGCTAACTCATCACCCCCACGATCGCGCCCATCAGACATGTGGTCAGCGTGCCCGAGACGATCGACTTCAGCCCGAGCGCGTTGATCTCGTCACGGCGCTCGGGCGCCATGGTGCCGAGCCCGCCGATCATGATGCCGAGGCTGCCGAAGTTGGCGAAGCCGCACATCGCGTAGAGCATGATGAGTCTTGCGCGCGGATCGAGCGCATCGGGGCCGAGTTTTGCGAATTCGACATAGGCGATCAACTCGTTCAGCACCGTCTTGATCCCCATCAGGCGCCCGGCGATGACGGCCTCGCTCCACGGCACACCCATCAGCCAGCACACCGGCGCCATGATGGTGCCGAGCATCCGTTGCAGCGAGATCGGCGCGCCGCCGATATCCGGCAGCAGACCGAGGATGGCGTTGGCGAGATAGACCAGCGCCACCAGCACCAGCAGCATGGCGATCACATTGAGCAGCAGTTCGAGGCCGGACGTGGTGCCCTTGACGATGGCGTCCATGGTGCTCGACGCGATCGCGCCGGGATTGTCCATGAGACCGTCGGTGTGCCTCTCCGATGTCTCCGGAACCATGATGAGGCTGACGAGGATCGCAGCGGGCGCTCCCAGCACGGAAGCGATGACGAAGTGCGCTGAGGCGTCCGGGATCAGCGGCGCCAGCAGCGTTGCATAGAGCACCAGCACGGTGCCCGCGATCCCCGCCATGCCGCCGGTCATCACCAGAAACAGCTCGCTGCGCGTCAACTGCGCGAGATAAGGCCGGATGAACAGCGGCGCTTCGACCATGCCGAGAAAGATATTCGCGGCGGTGGAGAGGCCTACCGCGCCGCCGACGCCGAGCGTGCGCTCCAGCAGCCACGCCATGCCGCGCACGATGGGCGGCAGCACGCGCCAGTAGAACAAGAGCGAGGTCAGCACGCTCATGACCAGGATGATCGGGAGCGCTTGAAAGGCGAGGATGAAATCGGCACCGGGCGCCTTCAGATCGAACGGCAGCGCGCCGCCGCCGAGATAGCCGAACACGAAGGAGGTGCCGGCGCGGGTGGCGGCCGCGATAGCGCCGACCGCGTCGTTGATGGCGGCGAAGGCGTGGGTCACCACGGGCAGCTTGATTAACACGAGTGCGGTGGCGAAAGTGACGGCGAGGCCGATCGCGGCCTGTCGCAACGACACCGCACGGCGGTTGTCGCTGATCGCCCAGGCGAAGGCCAGCAGCGCGAAAATTCCGAAGGCAGATTGCAGTTGCGGCATGAATCCCCCGCTCACCAGTATGCCAGAGCGAGGCGAGGGAGCAACGCGGAGGTTCCGGCGGCGCACAGCTTGCGGAGCTGAGGTGCGCAATCGCCCGCTTGACGCTCAGGCGCCTGCGGGCGATGTCAGGGCCGCGAGCCGCGTTTTCGCGCGCCGCCAATGGATTTTTCCTGACGATGACCGCCGTTGCCGCCGAATCCAGCTCTCTGCTGCGCCACAGACCTTTTGTGTTTTTCCTCGGCGCGCGGACCTTTTCAAGGTTCGCCAGCCAGATCGCGGCGGTCGCGGTGGGCTGGCAGGTCTACGAGCTGACGTCGAGCGCGTTCGTCCTCGGCATGATCGGCCTCGTGCAGTTTCTTCCGACCGCGGTTCTTGTATTCATTGCCGGCCACGCGGTGGACCGGTTCGACCGCAAGCGCGTGGTGCAGCTTTGCCAGATGGCCGAGGGGGTGACCGCCGTGTTTCTGGCGTGGGGGACTTATGCCGGCTGGCTGACAGTCCCCGAAATATTCCTCGCCATGCTGGTCGTCGGCACCGCCGGCGCGTTCGAGAGTCCTGCGGTAGCGGCGCTGTTGCCCGCGGTGGTGCCGAACGGCACCTTGCAGCGGGCAACCGCGACCTCGAGCGGCTTCGGCCAGCTCGCGACCATTGCCGGCCCCGCGCTCGGCGGCTTCGCCTACGCGGTTGCGCCGGGACTGCCCTACGTCATCATGGCCTTCTGCTGGCTGATCGGCGGCCTCGCGATCGTCGCGGTTGTGCTCGACCGCCGGCCGGCTGCCGAAACGTCGCCGGGTTCGGACGATCTGTACGCGGGCTTCAAGTTCGTCTGGGCCAACCCGGCGATCCTCGGCACCATCTCGCTCGATCTGTTCGCGGTGCTGCTCGGCGGTGCGACCGCGCTGCTGCCGATCTATGCACGCGATATCCTCCATACAGGACCATGGGGGCTCGGCATTTTGCGCGCAGCCCCCGCGGTCGGCGCGCTGCTCATGACGATCGTGCTGGCGCGGCACAACATCAACCGGCGTGTCGGCATGCGGATGTTCCAGGCGGTGATCGTGTTCGGCGTGGCGACCGTGGCGTTCGCGGTGTCGCACTGGATCTGGCTGTCGTTGATCGCGCTGGCGATCATGGGCGCGGCCGATACGGTGAGCGTCGTGATCCGCTTCTCGCTGGTTCAGCTCGCAACGCCGGATGCGATGCGCGGCCGCGTCGGCGCGGTGAACTTCCTGTTCATCAACGCTTCCAACCAGCTCGGCCAGTTCGAGAGCGGCGTTACCGCCGCGCTGATGGGCGCGATGCCGGCCGCCGTGCTCGGCGGCGTCGGCACGGTGGCGGTGGCGCTATTGTGGATGAAGTTGTTCCCGACGCTGCGCGACGTGGAGCGGCTGGAGTAGGGGAGACCGAAATACGCGGTAGTTTCTTCACCTCTTCCCACAAGCGCGGCGAGGGAGCGCGCCTCAGTTTGGCGGCACCGCACAAGAGCGTGTTTGATGCAACAGGCCGAGGTGCAGATATGGAATTTTCAATCGATCTGTCGACAGCACAACAAGGTGCGGAAAAAGTAAGAGGCTGTCTGATCCGATGGCGCGAGCAATTCGATTTGTCGCGCTTTGAATATACCCAGCATGTCCGGATCGCTCCGAACGAGATTCCCCACAGTCACCCGGTGCTGACGCTCAATACGCAGCTCTTCAACCCCGCCGAGATTCTCAGCGAATACCTGCATGAGCAGATGCACTGGTATGCGACCGGGTTTGGCATCAACGAACAATCGCCGGTCATTCTCGAACTCGGCAGGCGCTATCCGAATGCGCCGGCCGAATTTCCGGAAGGCGCGTCCGATCGCGATTCGACTATCCTGCACCTGCTGATCAACTGGCTCGAAATCGAAGCGGTGTCAGCTTTCCTCCCGCGCCAGCAGGCGGAAGACATTGCGCGACGCAAACGATATTACCGTTGGATATATCAGACAGTGCTGACGGACTGGCGTCCGCTCGAATCGCTTTTTCGCGAGCATGGGATCATGCCCATCATCCACGCCAACGACATGGCAGGCCGATAACACTGAAGTATTGGAGTATAGGAGCCTGCGCCGCTCTGGATGAAGCTGTTCCCGACGCTGCGCGAGGTGGAGCGGCTGG
>JAFEFK010000585.1 GCA_018240625.1 Pseudomonadota bacterium | reverse complement strand
GTTGTCGGGGAAGAAGCTTTTGAACTCGCCGTAGAGCTGCGCCGCCAGCGTCTTGTTCGGCGCCAGAATGATCGCGGGCCGCTGGGTGGCCTCGATCACCTTGGCCATGGTGTAGGTCTTGCCCGAGCCGGTGACGCCGAGCAGCACCTGGCTGCGGTCGTTGCGGTTGATGCCTTCGACCAGATCCTTGATTGCGGTCGGCTGATCGCCCTTCGGTTCGTACTCGGACTTGATCTCGAAGCGGACGCCGCCCTCGGATTTCTCCGGCCGCGGCGGCCGGTGCGGCGTCCACACTTTCAGCGAGCCGTCGTCCTTGCGGAATTCAGGACGGCCATCGCGGATCAGGTTTTCCAGCGCGTCGGCGGTGGCCTGCACGCCCAGCGCTTCCATCTTGTTGCGCGGCGGCCGCGCCAGTGCGGCGTCGTCATCCTCTGCCGTCGGCAAACCGAGTTGCCGCGCCAGTTCCGGATCGAGCGTCGGGATGGTCGCCGATGTGCCGTAGGTCGGCGCGGCAAATTCGGATTGCGGCGCTTCGCCGAGGCCCAGACTGCGCGCGTCCGGCGATTGTGGAAACGGTTGCAACGGCGTTGAGCGCGGTGCATCGCCGAAGCCGGTTCTCTCTTCTCCCTCCCCCCTTGTGGGGGAGGGTTGGGGAGGGGGATGATTCCCAGATGCCGTGCTCGCATTCCCCCCCACCCCCGACCCCTCCCCGCCACTCGCTTCGCTCGTGTGGGGAGGGGAGATGGCCGCATCGCGCTGTGCTGTTGCCTCGCTCTTGCCGCGGGTCGAGGCGCGCGCACGGTGCACGGCCGCCTCGCCGCCAGAGCGCCGGTCCCATGAATTGTCCGGCGGCGGCTTCAGGCCGGTGCCCGAGCCGAGCCCGGCGTCGCCGCGATTGATCGCGGGATTCAGCAGTTCCGCCAGCGCAGGCCCGATCGGCTGCACATCTGGACGATGCGCTTTGGACTTCGGAGTTTTCGTAGATTTTTTCGGGGAACCGGGGGTCTTCGCCATAGCCCGAATATGGGGCGAGTCCGCCGCGCATGAAAGGGCGTCGTCCTGCAGATGAGCGGACATGCTGACATGACGTGTCATCAGTGATGTCGCGCCGCCGGCTTGTGGCGGGAACGGGAACAGCGTGCTCACGTTTTCGCGCGGATCCACTTTCGCCGTTGACTCCGTGCCGCTGCCCCGGCGAAGTTCATGCATCTGCATCAAATCCGCAAATCGCGTCAGGACACCCCATGATCGACCTGCATTACTGGACCACGCCGAACGGCCACAAGATCACGATGTTTCTTGAAGAGGCCGGGCTGCCTTACAGGATTTTTCCGGTGAACATCGGCAAGGGCGATCAGTTCAAGCCGGAATTCCTGGCGATCGCGCCCAACAACCGCATCCCGGCGATGACGGATCACGAACCGAAAGGCGGCGGCAAGCCGATCTCGATTTTCGAATCCGGCGCGATGCTGCTGTATCTCGCCGAGAAGACCGGAAAATTCCTGCCCGCCGATCTCACCGGCCGCTATGACGCGATCCAGTGGACCTTCTGGCAGATGGGTGGGCTCGGTCCGATGGCCGGACAGAACCATCACTTCTCGAACTACGCGCAGGAGAAAATCAAATACGCCATCGACCGCTACGTGAACGAGACCAACCGGCTCTACGGTGTGCTCAACAAGCGTCTTGGCGATCGCGAGTTCATCGCCGGCGATTATTCGATCGCGGATATGGCGAGCTACCCATGGATCGTGCCGTACAAGAACCAGGGCCAGAACATCGACGATTTCCCGCATCTCAAGCGCTGGCTGGACACCATCAAGGCGCGGCCCGCGACCGAGCGCGCTTATGCGAAAGCAAAAGAGGTCAATCCGAATTTCGGCCAGCCGGTGAACCGCACCGAGGAAGAGCGCAAGCTGTTGTTCGGGCAGACTGCGGCGGTGGTGAAGGGCTGACGTGCGGGAATTA
Source organism: Pseudomonadota bacterium (assembly GCA_018240625.1). Lineage (GTDB taxonomy): Bacteria > Pseudomonadota > Alphaproteobacteria > Rhizobiales > Xanthobacteraceae > Nitrobacter. The sequence continues at coordinate 1,901 of JAFEFK010000585.1, read as the reverse complement.
AGAGGTGCGAGATTGCCGGGCACCTAAATCGTAGCGCTCCCGCAGGAGTGCCAGCGCTACGTGAAGGTCCGGCAGCACGGCCGCGCACTTTGCCCGAATGTCGTCGTTCGGCTGCAAGATATCCGGCACCATGATGGTCGTGGCGCCGGCTGCATGCGCCGCCGTGACGCCGGGGCTGGAATCCTCGACGGCAATGCAGACGGGTGGCGCAACCCCAAGCTGCTCCGCTGCCAGCAGATAGAGATCGGGATGCGGCTTGCCGCGCGTGACGTCATCGCCCGTGAGGATGGCGTCGAAGCGGTCGCGAATACCAGCGAGGGAGAGGTAACGATGCGCGGTCCGCCGTGACGATGAGGTGACGATGGCCGTGGGACATTCGGCGTCCCTCAAGGCATCGAGCAATTCCAGCGTTCCCGGCTTCAATGGAAGTCCCTGCGCCAGCAGGTCGTCGCGATGCGTGGCATAGGCTGTGTTGATTTTTTCGAGCGGAAATTTCTCGCCGTAATGATCGCGCAACATCGCCTCGCATTCCGGACCGGGAAGCCCGATCATGGCGTGGCAGATGGCCGTGGCGTCGGGGTAGCCGTGCGCATCGAGCGCCTTGATCAGGCTCGCCAGATAGACCTGCTCGGTGTCGAGCAGGGTGCCGTCCATATCCAGCAGCACGGCTTGAAGGGGCAATCTCATTGCTCCGCACTCGCGGCCAGATCGGATCGGGCCGCACCGGCCGCTTTCCGCAGACAGTCCCGGCACAGGCAGTCGCCGCCCGCCATCGGCATCGGCAGGCGCGGTGTCTCCTCGGCGCACCAGCATGCGCCGGAGAGATCGCAACCGAACTCTGTTCCGCATCCGGAACAGACGAGGCGGCGGGCGGTCTTCATTTCTGTCTGATTTGTCATGAAGATGAAGCGGCTTTTCATGAATGGTTCATCGGGCGGAGAACTATACTCCCGGAATCGATGAGGTGAAATCCGATGGCCCGCGATCCACAAGCCGCGCTGGTGGCGCTTAATCGATTTGGCTTCGGCGCACGCGGCGGTGCGGCCGGCGATTTCGGCAATGCCGCCTCCGATCCGCGCGGTTTCGTCAAGGCCGAACTCAGCCGTCCTAATTCGGCGCTGCTCGACGTGCCCGGCCTGTCGTCGACGCCGGCATTGGCGCGCGCCATGTTTGAGTATCAGGCCGAGGTGAAGCAGGCGCGTGAGGCCGCCAAGGCCATGGAGACCGCGAAGCCGGGCGCGAAGTCCGACATGCGCGAACTGCCGTCGCCAACCACCGCGAATAAATCAAAGCCGATGGCCGCGATGGATGCGGCGCCCAAGCCGGCAATGGCCGGCAATGCGATGCCGCCGGATGCGATGAAATCCACCGTGGCTGTGCCTCAGATGCCGGTCAATGTCGTGCAGAAAACCTATCGCGCCGAGGCGTTGGCGCGCATCCAGCGCGCGACCATTGCCGATTGCGGTGTCGTCGAGCGCCTCGTGGCTTTCTGGTCCAATCATTTCTGCATTTCGGCGAACAAGGGTGAACCGGCGCGGATGTGGGCAGGCTCGTTCGAACGCGAGGCGATCCGGCCGCATGTGCTTGGGCATTTTGCGGACATGCTGAAGGCCGCCGAACAGCATCCGGCCATGCTGTTCTTTCTCGACAACCAGCAATCGGTCGGACCGGACTCCCGCGCCGGCCGGAATCGAAAGCGCGGGCTGAACGAAAACCTCGCGCGCGAGATCATGGAGTTGCATACGCTTGGCGTCGGCAGCGGTTACACGCAGGACGATGTTACGTCATTCGCGCGGATGATCACCGGGTGGACCTATGCCGGGCGGCAAGGGCGGCTCGGCGAACCCGGCACGTTCATCTTCAACGCCAACGCGCATGAGCCCGGCGCGCAGCGGCTGCTT
>JAFEFK010000584.1 GCA_018240625.1 Pseudomonadota bacterium | reverse complement strand
TGGTGCACAGAACCGTTTCACCAACGGCTTCACCTGGCGTTCGCGTGAAGACCTCAACATCGATACGCGTACCGCGACCGAATACGGCGTCGTCCGCACCTACTTCGATGCGACCTTCACCTGGACCAGCGACAGCTACGGTCAAGGCGCTACGGCTGGCGGCACTGTGTACGCTCCGCTCGGAAGCGGTACTACGATCGTCGGCGCACCGGGCAACGCAACTGGCGGCGGCGTCGCCGGTGGTGCACTCGGCGTGTACTACGCGTTCATCCAGTTCGCTGGCTTCACCATGGGTAAGGCTGTTTCGCAGTTCAGCGCTCCCTGGTCGGCCTATCCGGGCAACACCACCTTCGACGGTCTCGTCGGCGGCGGCGGCACGGTTACGGGCGTGAACCAGTTCACCTACACCGCAGAGTTCGGCAATGGCGTGTCCGGTTCGATCGGCGTGCAGGATCCGAGCGCCTATTACCAGGCTGGCGTGAACAACATCGTTGCCGGAAGCGGTTATGGCATCAGCGACTATGCGGGAACGGATATTCCTGACGTGGTCGCTATGCTCCGTGTCGATCAGGCTTGGGGTCTGTTCCAGGCGTCGGTTGCGGCGCATGAGAACAACGCTGCTTACTACGGCGCCGCCGAGACGACTGGTGGTCCCGGCAACCGTTGGGGCTACGCTGGTCAACTCGCTTTGTCGATCAAGAACATCCCGACCGGTGCGGGTGACTCGATCAACATGCAGGCCGTCTATACCAACGGTGCAACCCGCTACAACATCCAGGATCTTGCTGCTGGAGCGGGCGCCGCGACGATCTTCAGCGGCTTCGGTGTTGGTTCGGTCGGAATCGGCTTCGCTCCTGACTCGGTGTTCGGACCCGGTGGGTCTCAGCAGCTGATCACGACATGGGGTGGCCGCGGTGCGTTCAACCACAACTGGAACGCCAACTGGAGCTCGTCGATCTTCGGTGCTTACGCTGCGGTCAGCTATACTGGCGCAGCTAAGGCCCTGATCTGTGCGGGCCAAGGCGTTGCTGGCTTTGCGGCTGGTCTGACCACCTGTAACCCCGACTACAACATCGGGCAGATCGGTGCGAACCTCCGCTGGACTCCGGTCAAGAACCTGACGTTCACGGCTGAAGGTGTCTACACGATGCTTGACCAGAACTATGTTGGCACGCTCGCCAGCGGTGGCGCTAACGGCAAGCCGGCCGGTGCTTACACGGCGAAGGACCAGGACACCTGGACCGTCATGCTCCGCGCTCAGCGCGTCTGGTAAACCCAGTCGCCTGACCATCTAAGGAACCCCCGGCAGGAAACTGCCGGGGGTTTTTCTTTGTCGCTGAGGCTGAAGCAGTGAGCTCCCGACGGTGGGGGCGTCTGCTGTCGAGACGAAAGCTCCAAGCGATTGACAAAAGACGTTGATCTTGTGCAGACCCTCGCTGCATTTCGAAACGCGGTTCCGGATTGGCGATTATCCTTGGCGACAGGTTAAGGATAGGCCGAGCCCCTCACATCCCTTGCGCCCGATCGCGGTCCACAAGCAGGCGTGCCTTCCCAGCAAATAGCTGTGATGCTGCGGGTGAGGGTGGCCGGTCCGGCGCTTTGACACTATAAGATCGTGAAACCTTGAGGGATCCCATGGCCGACATCGCAACACGGACGACTGGCAGTGTGACGACTCGCCCGGTTGTACTGATCGCCTCATTTATTGGAGCAGTCGTCGCTTTCGGCGTTGTGGCTCCGTCGGCCGCGGTCGCGCGGGACTATCCGTACTGCATCAAGGGCGACTATTACATGAGCGCCATCGGGGATTGCAGTTTCGATACCTACCAGCAATGCTTGGCGACAGCCTCCGGCCGTCTGGCCTATTGCGATGTGAATCCGTTTTATCGTCCTGCGGAGGGCGATCGGACCGTATATCCCGATGGCCGCCGAGGCCGATATCGCCGATAAGGCCCCGGCCGAACGGACGACACGGACGCAGGGCCTGCGGTGTTACACCGCTTGTAGCTGCTCGATAACCTCATCGACCCGCGGCCACCATCAGAGCGCCAAAAAGGTGATGCTGTGGTCCTCCCGGCCAGCCGAGTAGACACCTGCTACTCGATCGTGGAGCCGCGGCGTAAGTCAGCCTCGATCTGCAGTTTCGATCCGCCGCCGAAGCGCGCGCGATAGACTTGCAGGTTTTCCATGATCCGCTGCACGTAATTGCGGGTTTCCGAGAACGGGATCAGCTCGACCCAGTCGACAGCATCGACCTTGGGGTCGCGTGGGTCGCCGTAACGCTCGATCCATTTTTTGACGCTGCCTCGGCCGGCATTGTAGGCCGCAAAGGTCATGATGTAGGAGCCGCGATAATCCTCGATCAGGCCGCCGAGTTCTGCCGCGCCGAGCGCTGCGTTATAAGCGGGCTCGTTTTTCAGGCGCTGGAGATCGAAGCTGGCGCCGTATTTCTTGCAGACATATTTTCCGGCGTCCGGCGTCACCTGCATCAGCCCGTAAGCATGAGCCGGGGATACCACCGCCGGGTTGAAGGCGCTTTCCTGCCGCGCGATCGCGTAGACGATGCTGCGCTCGACATCCGGCCCGATCGATTTGAACGGCGGAATTCCACTGACGGGATAGGCATAGAAATCGAACGGCAGCCCGCGATTGAGCGCGGCCTTGCCGGCGAGCAGCATGCCTCGCGCATCGCCATGGCGCGAGGCCAGTTCGCCCAGTCCCAGCACGGCATCGGGATCGCCGTTCTCACCCATGTCGGCAAAGATGGGGATCGCGATCTCGCCTTCGTCCAGCGCATACAGAAGCTGCACCGCGCGGACGATCTCGAGGTGCTCGACCCGCGACCGGCTACTGGGGACGCCGCGCAATTCGATTTGCGGCAGTCCGAGTTTTGCACGCGCGAGTTGCCCGTAATAGCTGGTGGAATGCTCTGCCGCGGCCGCGTAGGCGCGGCGCGCTTCCTGGGTATGTCCTGCTGCCTCGGCGGCGCGGCCCTGCCAATAGCCTGCGCGTGCCAGCGCGGTCGGATTGACGCTGCCGACGCCGATGCGGGCGAAATGCTGGGCGGCGGTGGAGGGATCCTTTAGGAATCGCAAGGCGATCCAGCCGGCAGTGAACTCCTGTTCGGTCTTGTAGATATCGCGGGTAGGAAGCGCCGCGTCGCGCGCGATAAGGTATGCGGTGCGATATTCGCCGACATCGATCATCTTGCGTGCGAGCAGCCGCCGCTCGATCCACCATTCATCGACATTGTATAGCCGGTTCGGATCACGCGGCGCGCTCAACATCAGCCGCGCTGCTTCCGCGAATTTTTCTTCACGGCGCAACAGTTGAATGCGAGCGAAAGTGTAACCGGGATCACCATGCAGTTCGCGCGGCACGTTATCCAACAGCGCGCGTAGATTCGACGATTTGCGATCGGCTGCGATCCGCGCCTTGGCGAGCGCAACCTCCGCGCCGCCAAGCCGCTTCGCCGCGCGCAATGCCGCGTCGAACTCGCGACCGTAGAGCAGATAATCCATCCGGGCCTTTTGATCGCCGGGCGACAGCAGCGCACCGAACGTCTCCAGGGCCTTCTCCTCGACGGACTCCGACATGGAGTCGGTACGCCAGGCCTCGCGAACCAGTTGCTCGGCTTTGGCACGGTCGCCGCGGGCAAGCACCGCACGCGCAAGCGCAAAGCGCCCCTTTGCCGAAAGAGGTTTTTCGCTTTCGAACCAGGCCAGAACGGTCGCGTCTTCACGCCGATCGTCCCACAGCGCGGCTTCAACGCGCCGGCGAAGGAATGTCTGTGAAGGCCAGCTTGGGTTGGCGTTGATGAATGCGTTGTATCGCTCGACGGAAGCTCCGTTATCGTCGCTCCGCAGAATGATCCATTCGGCAAGTTTGCGTGCGACCGGGTCGGTGATACCGGCTTCGACCTGCGTGGCGTCGGATGGCTTATGCTTGCGGATCAGCTCAATGACGTTTTCAAGCGCGTCGAGATCGGCGCGCGAGGTCGATGCCGTGGCTGCGATTGCCGCCTCCGGGATGGGCTTTCGTTTTTGTGGTGGCGGCAGCGCGGCATGCTGGCGCGTCGCGGGCTGCATCGCAGGCGCAGGCGTCGCGGCGTCTGCAGCGTGTCTGGCCGGGGCGGGCGTCGCCGTTGCGGTTTTCGGAACGATATGCCGTGAAATGGGTCGCGGCTTCGGCATCGGAACCTTGGCAGGCTTCCGCGCGTCCGCAGCGCCAGCCCAGAGTCCGACCGCCAGCACAAGGCTCGCGCCCAGGGCCGTTGTCCGAAACCATGATGCAGGGGCAAGCAACGTCACGGCGCTCCTTTGCGAATCATTCAAGCGCTAGCGGTCCGATTCTAACATTCGCATTCCGTTTCAGCCGGTATATTTGCGCAACGTTAAAATCGCGGGACCACAAGCAACTATCAGGTTCTGATGGAGAGTGGGTCTGACATTCGTGCTGCGAGCGCGTGACAGGCTAGCGAATGTCAAATCCACACCACCAGAGGCTATATCTACTTCATTGAATATATGGACAAAATGCTAAAATTTCGTGCGCGCTGAGAAGCGTGCGCCCCGACCGCGGCAAAATCGCGGCTTTGGCGCCGGGCGCGGACCTTTCGCCGCAGCGCCGGACCCGATAAGACTGGTGAGTACGGAATTTAGCAGACACGAAGCGGCAGACGCGTTCGGAGGCAGATCATGGCGACCAAAGCAGAGTTCCGGGGGTCCTATACCGCCTTGGTGACGCCGTTCAAAAACGGCTCCGTCGATGAAGCTGCGTTTCGGAGCTTGGTGAGCTGGCAGATCGATGAAGGCAGCCATGGCCTGGTGCCAGTGGGTACGACAGGCGAGAGTCCGACGCTCAATCACGACGAGCATCGCAAAGTGGTGGAGTGGTGCGTCGGCGAGGCCAAGGGCCGTGTTCCAGTGATCGCGGGCGCAGGTTCGAATTCGACGCGAGAGGCGGTCGATCTGGCTGTTCACGCCGAAAAGGCCGGTGCTGATGCGGTGCTGGTGGTGACGCCGTACTACAACAAACCGACGCAGGAGGGTATGTATCACCACTTCAAGGCAGTGAACGACGCGATCGGCATTCCGATCATCATCTACAACATTCCGCCGCGCTCCGTCGTCGATCTCTCCGTGGAGACGATGACCCGGCTGTTCGAACTGAAGAATATCGCCGGCGTCAAGGACGCCACCGCCAATCTGGCGCGGGTCTCGCAGCAGCGGCATGCGATGGGGCCGGATTTCATTCAGCTCTCGGGCGAGGACATGACGGCGCTCGCCTACATGGCGGCGGGCGGACATGGGTGCATCTCGGTGGTCGCAAACGTTGCACCAAAACTGTGCGCCGAGCTGATGTCGGCGGTGCTGAAGGGCGATTACGCCACCGGGCTCAAGATTCAGGACCGGCTGGTGCCGCTGCACGACGCTATTTTCAAGGAACCTGGACTTGCCGGCGCCAAGCATGGTCTCAAATTACTGGGCCGGCTTGATGAAGTCGTGCGTCTGCCGCTGATGCCGGTGACGCCGCCGACCGGCAAGGTGATCCGAGACGCCATGGTGCATGCCGGTTTGATCAACTGAATTTCAGTCCTTAGGGGGGGCTGGATGGAGGCCGTTGCATTCAACGGAGAAAACCAGAGGAGAAACGTTTATGCTTAAGGAATTTCGTGAGTTTGCGATAAAGGGCAATGTCGTTGATCTCGCCGTCGCCGTCATCATCGGTGCTGCCTTCGGGGCCATCGTCTCCTCGATGGTCGCGGACATCATCATGCCTATCATCGGAGCCATCACGGGTGGCCTCGATTTCTCCAACTATTTCACCGGCCTTTCGAAGACCGTTACCGCCACCAATCTTGCGGACGCAAAAAAGCAGGGTGCCGTGCTGGCGTGGGGTAATTTCCTGACGCTGACGCTGAACTTCCTGATCGTGGCGTTCGCGCTGTTCATCGTGGTCCGCGTCATCGGCAAACTGAAGCGCAAGGAGGAGGCAGCTCC
>JAFEFK010000583.1 GCA_018240625.1 Pseudomonadota bacterium | reverse complement strand
GATCTCGCCAAGACCGTGCCGCGCCGACACGCGCTGCAACTCGCTTTCGAGGAAGAGTCCGGTCTCCGTGACCGCTTTCAGGAAACCGGGTTGGCCGATATGATCGAGGATCGCAAGGCCCGCGGCGCACATCAGCGGATTGCCGTTGAACGTGCCGCCTTGATCGCCGTGCGCAAAACACGATGCTGCGTTGGTCGCGAGCAGGGCGCCGAGCGGCACGCCGCCGCCGATTCCCTTGCCGAGCGTCATGATATCCGGCTCGATGTTCGCGTTCTCGTAGTCGAACAGTTTGCCGGTTCGGCCCATGCCGGTCTGGATCTCGTCGACAATCAGAAGCAATCCATGTTGTTTGGTGAGGGCCCGTAGCTCCTGCAGGAATTCGGCCGTCGCGGGCCATACTCCGGCCTCACCCTGGATCGGCTCCAGCATCACGGCGATGGTGTTGTCGCCGATCAACGCCTTGACCGAGCCGATATCATTCAGTTTCGCCTTCGGGAAGCCGGGCACCTTGGGTTCGAACAACGGTTCAAAGGCCTTCTTGCCCGATGCCGACATCGTCGCCAGCGTACGGCCGTGAAAGCCGCCATCGAAGGTGATGATCTCGTGAGCGCCATTGCGGTGCAGGGCACCGTATTTGCGCGCCAGCTTGATTGCGCCTTCATTGGCTTCGGCGCCCGAGTTGGTGAAAAAGACCTGATCGAAGCAGCTTTGAGCTACCAGCGCCGCCGCAAGCTTCACGCTTGTTTCATTGTAGAATGCCGGGCTCGGCGTCAGCAGCTTGGCGGCCTGGGTTGCAAGTGCGTCGACCAGCACCGGCGGTGAATGCCCGAGGCAATTGACCGCCCAACCCTGGACGAAATCGAGATAGCGTTTGCCCGTGAGGTCCCACAGCAGGGAGCCTTCGCCCCGAACGAACACATTTGGCGGCCGCGCGGTGATGTCCATCAGCGCATCGAACGGAAGGGGTGCGAGTTTCATGTCGGTCTCCAGCGGGTGAGGGGAATGCAGGCCAAAACGAAAGAAGGCCGCACGTTGCGGGTGCGGCCTTCTCGAAAACTGTTGCTGACTGATCTGTTCAGCTTCGTCGTCGGACACGGCGCGACCCATCATCGTCGAACGAGCGACGACGGAGGCTGGCGCGGGCAATGGTCCGGTTCAAAGTCATGGCGCGCGAATACATCCGCAAGGACGGCGTTGTCAAGAGTTGCGGATCAGAATCCGGCGGCGGTGCCGTGCAGATCGTACTCGTCGGCGCGCTCGATCTTGACGCTGACGATCTCGCCAACCTTTAGTGGGCGGCGGCTTGAGACATAGACTGCG
>JAFEFK010000582.1 GCA_018240625.1 Pseudomonadota bacterium | reverse complement strand
GTGCCCGCCGTGATCTACACCCATTCGCACACCGACCACTGGGGCGGCGTGAAGGGCGTTACCACCGTGGAAGACGTCGCCAGCGGCAAGGTGCCGGTGATCGCGCCGGAAGGCTTTGTCGAGGCGATCGCGCAGGAGAACGTGCTCGCAGGCGCCGCCATGGTCCGTCGCGCGCAGTATCAGTTCGGCGTGCTGCTGCCGAAAGGCGAGCGCGGGCAGGTCGACGCCGGGCTCGGCAAGACGCTGTCGAGCGGCACCGTCACGCTGATCGCACCGACCGATCTCATCAGCCGCGACTTCGAGACCCGCACCGTCGACGGCGTCGAGATCGTGTTCCTGATGGCGCCGGACAGCGAGGCCCCTGCGGAAATGCACATGTTCTATCCCGCGTTCAACTGCCTCAACATGGCGGAGAACTCGGTTCATAATTTTCACAACCTGCTGCCGTTCCGCGGCGCCGAGGTGCGCGATTCCCGCGCGTGGTCGCGTTACATCGATGTCGCGCTGGCGCATTTCGGCGACAAGGCCGACGTTCTGATCGGGCAGCACCACTGGCCTGTGTGGGAGCGCGGCAACATCAAGACGTATCTCAGCAAGCAGCGCGACCTCTACAAATACGTCCACGACCAGACGCTGCGGCTCGCCAACCTCGGCCATACGCCGAACGAGATCGCCGAGTTGATCGAACTGCCCGAGAGCCTGGCGCACGAATGGGCGCTGCGCGGCTACTACGGCACCGTGCGCCACAACGCCAAGGCGATCTACCAAAAGTATCTCGGCTGGTATGACGGCAACCCGGCGCATCTCGATCCGCTGCCGCCGCAGGATGCGGCGAAGAAATATGTCGAGTACATCGGCGGGTTCGATGCGGCATTGGCGAAAGCGAAAGCTGATTTCGGGAAGGGTGAATTCCGCTGGGTCGCGGAGATCGCCAACCATCTGGTGTTCGCCGATCCGAAGAATGAGGAAGCGCGTAAACTCGCCGCCGATACCTACGAGCAGCTCGGCTATCTCGCGGAAGCCGCGACCTGGCGCAACTCGTATCTGTTCGCGGCGCACGAGCTGCGCAACGGCCTGCCGAAACTCGGCGGGCGCAGCGGCGTCGCCCCCGATGCCCTGGCAGCGCTGCCGCTGGATGTGTTCTTCGATCTGCTGGCGGTACGTCTCAACGGCCCGAAGGCCAACGGCAAGCGGGCGGTGCTGAACTGGGTGTTCACCGACACCGATCAGACCTTTGTGCTCAATCTGGAGAATTCCGCATTGACGCAACGCTCCGGCGCGCGTGCCGCGCATGCGGATGCGACGCTGACGCTGACCCGCAAGACGCTGAACGAGATCATGTTGCAGCAGACCACGTTTCCGGAAGCGGTCGGCGCGGGCAAGATCAGGATCGAGGGTAACGGTGCAAAGTTGCTCGAACTGCTGTCGCTGTTCGATACGTTTGTGCCGTCGTTCGAGATCGTGGAGCCTTAGAGCCTTTTCGCTTCTTCGCTCGAAAGCGCTAACGAGTGCTTCCGTTTGGCGGGAATATGGCCAAGTGACGAAGAGCGCTCCCTCTCCTATGGGGAGAGGGGTGGGGTGAGGGGGTAAGACCTCTCGATATCGGAATCCCCCTCACCCGACCGTCTTCGCGAGGGCTTCGCCGGTCGACCTCTCCCCGGTGGGGAGAGGTGAAGGAATTGCAATGCCGGAAGATGTGTGAAAACAGAGCGCTTATTCCGCGGCTTCCTTGACCGTCGCGGCGCCGGCGAGATCGTTCCCGCCGCCGGCATTGCCGGAGCGGCCCCAGCCCGACAGCCAGTTCGAGAACTGGTCGAGATAGAGGTAGACGACCGGCGTGGTGAACAGCGTCAGCGCCTGGCTGACAAGAAGGCCGCCGACCATGGCGTAGCCGAGCGGCTGGCGGATTTCCGAGCCGGTGCCGGTGCCGAGCATCAACGGTACGCCACCGAGCATCGCGGCCATGGTGGTCATCATGATCGGCCGGAAGCGGAGCAGGGCAGCCTTGCGGATGGATTCCTCCGGCGACAGGTGTTCTTCGCGTTCGGCCGCGATGGCAAAGTCGACCATCATGATGCCGTTCTTCTTGACGATGCCGATCAGCAGGATGATGCCGATCAGCGCGATCAGGCTGAAGTCGTAGCCGAACAGCATGAGGGTCGCGAGCGCGCCGACACCCGCCGACGGCAGCGTCGACAAAATCGTGATCGGGTGGATGTAACTCTCGTAGAGGATACCGAGGATCAGATACACCACGACCAGCGCGGCCAGGATGAGCAGCGGCACGGTGCCGAGCGATTGCTGGAACGCCTGCGCGGTGCCCTGGAAGCTGCCGCTGAGCGTGCCCGGCGTGCCAAGTTCGCGCATCGCGTTTTGCACGGCCGTCGTGGCTTCGCCGAGCGCGGCGCCTTGCGCGAGATTGAAGCTGATGGTGATCGCCGGGAACTGGCCCTGATGGCTGATCGACAGCGGCCGCACCGGAGCCGTCGTCCACTTGGCAAAAACGGAGAGGGGCACCTGTTCGCCGGTGAGCGGCGATTTGACGTAGATCTTGTTCAGCGTGTCGACCTTGCCCTGCAGCTCCGGCAGGATTTCAAGGATGACGTGGTAGCTGTTGAGCTGCGTGAAGTACTGAGCGACCTGCCGCTGGCCGAACGCGTCGTAGAGCGTGTCGTCGATGAGTTGCGGTGCGATGCCGTAGCGCGATGCCGCGTCGCGGTCGATCGTGAGCGTCAGCGTGGTGCCGTTGGTCTGCTGGTCGGTGGCCACGTCGCGTAGCTCGGGCAGCGTTTGCAATTTCTTCAGGACTTTCGGCGCCCAGGTGTTCAGTTCGTCCAGATTGGCGTCCTGAAGGGTGTATTCGAACTGGGTGCGGGTGGCGCGTCCGCCGAGCCGGACGTCCTGCGCCGCCTGCAGGTACTGACGCGCGCCTTCCACCTTGTCGAGTTTCGGCCGCAGCCGGGCGATGATCTCTTGCGCCGAGGCATCCCGTTCGTCGCGTGGCTTCAGCGTGACGTACATGCGTCCGTTGTTGAGCGCGCTGCCGCCGCCGCCGACGAACATCGCAATGCTGTGGACCGCCGGATCCGCCATCACGATGGCCGCCAGCTCTTCCTGCTTCTTCTTCATCTCATCGAAGGAGATGTCCTGAGCAGCCTCGGACGTGCCGAGGATCATGCCGTTGTCCTGTTGCGGGAAGAATCCCTTGGGGATGATGACGAACAGGTAGACCGAGAGGCCGAGCGTCACGAAAAACACCAGCAGCGTGGTCCGCCGCCAGCGCAGCACCAGATCGAGGCCGCGGTGATAGGCGTTGAGCATCGCGTCGAAGCCGCGTTCGCTGAGCTGATAGAGCTTGCCGTGCCGGGCGTTGTGCTGGTTCCGCAGGAAGCGCGACGCCATCATCGGGGTCAGCGTCAGCGATACGATGAGCGACACGAAGATCGCCATGGCAAGCGTCACCGCGAATTCGCGGAACAGGCGCCCGATGATGCCGCCCATCAGCAGCAGGGGAATCAGCACCGCAACCAGCGAGATGCTGATCGACATGATGGTGAAGCCGATTTCGCCCGCGCCTTTCAGGGCCGCGGCCATCGGCGTTTCGCCCTGTTCGATGTAGCGGCTGATATTTTCGAGCATGACGATAGCGTCGTCGACCACGAAGCCGACCGATATGGTCAATGCCATCAGCGACAGGTTGTCGAGCGAATAGCCGAACGGCCACATCAGGGCGCACGCGCCGAGCAGCGCAAGCGGAACGGTGATACTCGGAATGATGGTCGCCCAGAAACTCCGCAAGAATACGAAGATCACCATGATGACGAGCGCGATGGTGACGAGCAGCGTGAACTGCACATCCTCGACGGCGGCGCGGATGGTTTCGGTGCGGTCGCTGATGATCTTGATCTTGATCGCGGGCGGAATCGACGCGATCAGCCGGGGCAGCTCAGCCTTGATCTTGTCGACGGTGTCGATGACGTTGGCGCCGGGCTGCTTGAAAATGACGAGGAACACGCCGCGTTTGCCGTCCGCCCACGCCGCGCGCTTGTTGTCCTCGGGCCCGGACACGGCCTGGCCGATGTCGCGGATGCGCAGAGGTCCGCCGTTGCGATAGGCGATGATGACGTCGTTCCAGTCCTTCGATGCGGTCAACTGGTCGTTGGCATAGATGGTGTAGCTGCGCGTTCCGCCGTCGATGCTGCCCTTCGGGCTGTCGACGGTCGTGATCGCAAGCTGGCTACGGACGTCCTCGAGCGACAGACCCTTGGCCACCAGCTTGGCCGGATCGATCTGGATGCGGATCGCCGGCTTCTGCTGGCCGCCGACGAACACCTGCGCGACGCCTGCGATCTGGCTGATCTGCTGCGCCATCTGCGCGTCGGTATCGTCGCTCACCGTGGTCAGGGGCAGGGTGTCGGATGTCGCCGACAGCAGCATGATGGGCGAGTCCGCCGGGTTGACCTTGCGGTAGGTCGGCGGGCTCGGAAGGGTTTTGGGCAACTGGCCGCCGGCGGCATTGATGGCGCCCTGAACGTCGTTGGCCGCACCGTCGATGTTACGATTGAGGTCGAACTGGATCGTGATCGACGTCGATCCGATCGAACTCGTCGACGTCATCTGGGCGATGCCCGGAATCTGCGCCATCTGCCGTTCGAGCGGCTGCGCCACGGACGACGCCATGGTTTCGGGACTTGCGCCGGGCAGGCTGGCGGAGACCTGGATGGTTGGAAAGTCGACCTGTGGCAGCGGAGCGACCGGCAGCAACGGAAATGCAACCAGGCCGACAAACAGAATGCCGGCCATCAGCAACGAGGTCGCGATGGGATAGCGAATAAACGGCGCAGAAATGCTGTCGTTCATACCAGGTATCTCGATCCGGAAGTTCGCATGTCCTTGCAGCAACCTTTGATCCGAACTTCAGGATCAAAGGGATACTTGTAACTCTACATTTCTAGTGCGGTCCAGGTTCAGAAGTTCCCATGACCGGCGCGCGGAGAAAATGAGGCGAACTGCCGAACCACCACACTAGTCGGCCTTGCCGGCGGTCTTGCCGCCGGATGGCTCGGAGTTCGCGACTTTCGTCGTCACGACCGACCCCGGCTGAACCCGGTATTGCCCGGCGACTATAACACGTTCCCCGGGCGTCAGGCCGTCCTCGATGACGGTTTTACCGTCGATTGATTTCCCGGCCTTGATCTTGCGAAGCTCGGCCTTGTCCTCCTGATTGACGGTATAGGCATAGAGGCCGTCGGTCCCGTGCTTCACCGCATCGTCGGGGACGACGACGGCGTCACTCAGGGTGGACACCAGCAGCCGGGTCGAGACCGACTGGCCCGGCCACAGCACATGGTCCTTGTTCTCGAACACCGCCTTGAGGCGGATGGTGCCGCTGGTGGTGTCGACCTGGTTGTTGATCAGCGCCAGCGCTCCCTCGGACAGGACCCTCTTGCCGTCAGTCGAGTAGGCGATCGTCTTCGGCGATCCGGCGGCGAGGGCGTCCTTGATCTGGGGGAGCTGCTCTTCCGGCGCGGTGAAGATCACGGCGATCGGCTCGATCTGCGCGATGGTGACGATGCCGGTTTGCGTCGATGCATTGACGATATTGCCCTGGTCGACCTGACGGAATCCGGTGACGCCCGCGATTGGCGCGCGGATGCTGGTGTAGTCGAGCTGGGTCTGCGCATTAGCGATAGCGGCATCGTCCGCGGCGATCTGCGCGGTGAGCTGCTGCACCGTCGAGCGCTGGGTGTCGGTCTGCTGCCGTGTGGCGAATTCACCAAGCTTGGTATAGCGCTGCAAGTCGAGGTTGGCGTTGGCAAGACCGGCTTCGTCTTGTGTCTTCTTGGCCTTGGCCTGGTCGAGCGCGGCCTGGAACGGCCGCGGGTCGATATGCGCGAGCAGGTCGCCTTTCTTGACCAGTTGTCCTTCCTTGAACGCGATCTGGTCGATCTGGCCATCGACGCGGGTGCGGACCACGACGGTATTGAAGCCTTGAACTGTCCCGAGCCCGGTCAGATAGATTGGAAAATTGCTCTTCTCCACGGTCGCGATCTGGACCGGAACCGGACGGCCTTTGGCCGCGGTGCGCGCGTTGTCCGTACCCTTATGCGCCTCAGGCCTATAATGCCAAACGGCGTAACCGCCTGCCAGCGCGAGCACTGCGACGAGGGACGTCCAACCAAGAGTTCGCGAGCGGGCCATGATGATTCAAGCTTCTGAAAAGTAAGATTCGGGACTTCAAAAACGTTCCCGCTAGCCATAGATATAATATGCGTGCACTTTATGTGTAAACACACTATCCCTTGAGAATTCTAAACAATTGGAAAGCTTTGGGACAGTCGCGGCTCATGTCTCTCGATCTCAAACGCCAGTTTATCGCACAGTTGGTCGAAAGTTCACGCCTGCTGCGCAACTACATCGACCACCGCGCCAAGGGGCGGGGGACCACGCGCGCCCAGTGGATTGTCCTCTTCCGGCTGCGTCAACAGGAAGGGCTGTCGCAGGTCGATCTGGCCGACGTGTTGGAATTGCAGCCGATCTCGCTGGTCCGGTTGCTCGACCGGCTGGTCGATCACGGCCTTCTGGAGCGCCGCCCCGATCCGCGCGACCGCCGCGCCAACCGGTTGTTCCTGACCAAGGCGGGCCGTCAACTCGTCGACGATCTGGATAGCCTGCGCGACTCCATCGCTACGGATGTCTTGCAGGCGACGCCTGCGAGCGACATCGAGACGAGTCTTGAAGTTCTCCGGAACATCAAGGATCGCATCAAGAGCTTCTCTGAAAATCCAGGCGACGTCGCGATCAAGTAGCGGCTTCGGCCGGCTCCCTCGCGGCCATCATGCGCTGACGCCGTGAAGCTGTCCGGCGACCACGTTGTCACTCGTCGTCGCTTCGTCCATATCAGCGCCATCGCGAAAACGTCGCATCGCAACGCAAGTGTGCGCCTCGTGTCCCGATTCCGAAGTTCACAGGCCTCTGCGGCAACCTTTGATGCGGACTTCGG
>JAFEFK010000581.1 GCA_018240625.1 Pseudomonadota bacterium | reverse complement strand
CGAGACGCTGGATATCAAGGAGATCCTGTCGCCGACCGCGCCACTCGGCCCATGGGATGGCGCGCTCATCGACTATAACGCGCGCGCCGAGCGAATGGGCTGGCTGCCGTCCGCGCCGCAACTACGGACCAATCCGATCGAGGTTTCCAAACAGGCCGCTGCGGCCGGTCTCGCGCCGAAGGACTATGTCGCCAAGGCCTTGAAGTCAGGGGACCTGCAACTGTCCTGCGACGATCCCGACGATCCCAGGAACTGGCCGCGCAACATGTTCGTCTGGCGCTCCAATCTGCTGGGTGCGTCGGGCAAGGGCCACGAATATTTCCTCAAGCATCTGCTCGGCACCAGCCACGGTGTGCTGGGCAAGGACCTCGGCGAGGATGGCAGGAAGAAACCGATCGAGGTGAAGTGGCATGAGGAAGCGCCGGAAGGAAAGCTCGACCTTCTGGTCACGCTCGACTTCCGGATGTCGACCACCTGCATGTATTCCGATGTCGTGCTGCCGACCGCGACCTGGTACGAGAAGAACGATCTCAACACCTCCGACATGCATCCATTCATCCACCCGCTGTCGGCGGCGATCGATCCGGTATGGGAATCGCGCAGCGACTGGGACATTTACAAGGGCATCGCGGAGGCCTTTTCGAAGGTCGCTCCGGAGGTGCTGGGCGTGGAACAAGACGTCGTCCTCACTCCGATCATGCATGATAGCCCCGGAGAGATCGCCCAGCCATTCGACGTCAAGGACTGGAAGACGGGCGCGATCGAACCGATCCCGGGCAAGACGATGCCCGCGGTGACGGTGGTCGAGCGCGACTATCCGAACCTCTACAAGCGCTTCACCTCGCTCGGACCGCTGATGAACAAGCTCGGCAACGGCGGCAAGGGCATGAGCTGGAATACCGATCACGAGGTCGAACTGCTCAAGAAGCTCAACGGCGTCGTGGCCGAGGATGGCGCGTCCAGGGGCCTTGCCCGAATCGACAGCGCCATCGACGCCTGTGAAGTCATCCTGAGCCTGGCCCCTGAGACCAACGGCGAGGTCGCGATCAAGGCGTGGGCCTCGCTCGAAGGTTTCACTGGCCGGAATCACCAGCATCTGGCCATCCCCAAGGAAGACGAAAAGATCCGGTTCCGCGACATTGTCGCGCAGCCGCGCAAGATCATCTCCTCGCCGATCTGGTCGGGTCTGGAGTCGGAGAAGGTCTGCTACAACGCCGGCTACACCAACGTCCACGAACTGATCCCCTGGCGCACGCTGACCGGCCGTCAGCAGCTCTATCAGGATCATCTGTGGATGCGTGCCTTCGGCGAGGGCTTCTGTGTCTATCGGCCGCCGATCGACACCAAGACGATCAAGCCGGTGATCGACCGCAGGCCGAACGGCAATGCGTCGGTGGTGCTGAACTTCATCACGCCGCATCAGAAGTGGGGCATCCATTCCACCTACACCGACAATCTCCTGATGCTGACGCTGTCGCGCGGCGGACCGATCGTATGGATCAGCGAGATCGATGCCAAGGCTGCCGGCATCGCCGATAACGACTGGATCGAGGCCTACAACGTCAACGGCGCGCTGGTGGCGCGCGCGGTGGTCTCGCAACGCGTCAAGCAGGGCATGTGCATGATGTATCATGCGCAGGAGAAGATCGTGAACATGCCGGGCTCCGAACAGACCGGCCAGCGCGGCGGCATCCACAATTCCGTGACCCGGACGGTGCTCAAGCCGACGCACATGATCGGCGGCTATGTGCAGCAGGCGTATGGGTTCAACTATTACGGCACCGTCGGCTCCAATCGCGACGAATTCGTCGTCGTTCGCAAGATGTCGAAAATCGATTGGCTCGATACGCCAACCGCCGATCAACCCGGCTCGCCCCGCCTGGAGGCTGCAGAATGAAAATCCGCGCTCAAATTGCGATGGTGCTGAACCTGGACAAGTGCATCGGGTGCCACACCTGCAGCGTCACCTGCAAGAACGT
>JAFEFK010000580.1 GCA_018240625.1 Pseudomonadota bacterium | reverse complement strand
GGCATCTCATGTCAGATGTCAAGCACGAGTTGGCGGGTCTTTGAACGCGAGCAGCAAATTGCGATCTTCCCGTTGCCCGCTTTTTCGGAATCCGTCATCACGAGGTCGCGATGGTCCGGCGTGCCATCAAGCACGCGGGTCAAACAGGTACCACAGACGCCTGACTGGCAAGACATATTAACTTCGATTCCGGCCTCCTGCAGCCTCCCCGCGATCGTTTCACCCGGCCGGATTTCCAGCGTCTTTCCACTCCGCGCAGCGACGACCTTAAATGGCACCCCGTCGGTGTTCACCTCTGCACCGAATCGCTCGGTGTGGATGCACGAACCGTCCCATCCAAGCTTGTGGGCGGAGTTGACGACGTAATCCATAAAACCGCCAGGCCCGCAGACGTACAGATGCCTATCCAATCCCCGCTCCCGCAGCACATCTTCGATCGCAAGTCGTTGTGTCGGCGAGCCGTCGTCAAGATGAATGTGGAGAGAATCGCCGAACGTCTTGAGCTCATCACGGAATGCCAGCTTGTCAGCCGAACGGGCGCAATAATGCATCTCGAAGCTCTGGCCATCCCGTTGCAAGGCATAAGCCATGGCCAGGATCGGCGTAACTCCGATACCGCCGGCGAAAAGCAGCGAGTGTTTGGCCAGACGCTGCAATGGAAATTTATTGCGCGGAGATCCGATGGAAATGGTCCGCCCCGGCATGAGCCCGGCATGGATAGAAGCCGATCCTCCGCGCGATGCCGGATCGAGCAGAATGCCTAATCGATAGCGATGAGTTTCAATCGGATCGTTGCAGAGCGAATATTGGCGAACCAATCCGCTGCGGATGCTGACATCGACGTGAGCCCCGGCCTCGAAGGACGGCAACGCCTTGCCGCTTGGGTCGCGCAGCTCAAGCGAAATAATATCCTCGGCCTGCGCTCTGCGCTCATGAACCACGACCTCGATCCAGTCCGATTGTGCGTCGCGAGGCTGCAATGCGGGGGCGCTATCAGCGATGTCCCTCCCCTCAACGCGAACTGGGAGAGATTGATAGGCTCGAATCGTGTTGTTCATCGCAATGACTGGCGCGCCGGCCAGTTCGAAGCGTTCGACGCGACGTCGCAGCGACTCAAGTAAACTGATGATTTCCAGCTTCGCAAGATGCATCCCCATGCACATGTGTATGCCAGTGCCAAAACCGACATGATCGTGCACATCTCGTCGGATATCAAAGCTGTCCGGGTTGGGGAATTTGCGTTCGTCCCGATTGGCCGAGGCATAGATTGCCAAAACGCGTGCCCCCTTCGGCAATAACGTGCCCGCTAGTTCGGTATCCTGCACGACAAACCGTGAAAATGCGCGAATGGGCGACGAAAAACGAACGACTTCTTCGACAGCATTGGGAATCAGAGAGGCATCGTTTCGGATAAGCTGCCATTGATCGGTATTTTCCGCGAATAGGCGGATCGCCTGACCG
>JAFEFK010000057.1 GCA_018240625.1 Pseudomonadota bacterium | reverse complement strand
ATGTTTTTTACCCTCCCCTGGAGGGGGAGGGTCGGCGCGCATGAAGTGGAGCGAAATGCGCGACGGGGTGGGGTGACTCTTCGATCCGTAGCGTCACCCCACCCCGATTGTCGCTTGCGCTCCAATCGACCCTCCCCCTCCAGGGGAGGGTAGGAAATCAAAACGCCGTATACCCGCCGTCGATCACAAAAGTGTCGGCGGTGTGATACGACGAAGCCTTGCTCATCAGATAGACCGCGATGCCGCCGAAATCGCTGGGCTCGCCGAAGCGCCGCATGGGGATACGCGGCATCACGTTGGCGACGAATTTCTCGTTACCCATGATGCCGGCGGTCATCTCGCTCTTGATCCAGCCGGGCAGGATCGCGTTCGCGGTGATACCGTGACGTGCCAGTTCGACCGCCAGTGCACGGACCAGTGCGTTGATCGCGGCCTTGGTGGCAGCATAGTGCTCGTTGCGGGCGGTGCCGAACAGCGCCGCGAGACTCGACGTCGCTATGAGTCGCCCGAAGGCGTCCCCGCCGTTCGCCCGCTCGGTCATGTGGCGCGCGGCCGCCTGGAATACATGGAATACGCCGTCGAGATTGGTGGCGAACATGGTGCGCCACTGTTCTTCGGTGCGGTCGATGAAGGCATGACGTCCGCCGCCGCCGATGCCGGCATTGGCGAAGCAGCCGTCGACGCGGCCGAACGTATCGAGCGTAGCGGCCATCGCCGCCTTGACCGAAGCGGGATCGCTGACGTCGCAAATCCGCGTATCGACCTTGCCCGGCGCGCTCGCCATCGTTGCGGCGGCTGCTTTGTTTTTATCCGCATTGCGGCCCCAGACCGAGACGTTGCAGCCGGCGGTTACCAAGGCCTGCGCGATACCGAGGCCGATGCCGCCGTTACCGCCGGTGATGACCGCCGTGCGGCCGCTGAGATCGAAAATGCTCATGAGATGTCAGCCTTTCATGATGGACGTCATATCGGATATACGCTGGCTGGACTTCATCGCACATCCGCCGCCATGGACAAGTGCGTTTTTAGAACCGAATATGCGCACCCGTCACAGCAATGAATTTCGCGCCGCGGAATCGCGGCGTCACGAGCCCATAGAGGATTTCATGCAGTTCAAACACGTCACGCTCGATTTCGACGGTCACGTCGCCATCCTCAAGCTCGATCATCAGGAGGTCATGAACGCGGTCTCGATGGACATGCTCGGCGGCCTCGCAGAAGCGCTGGATGCGATCGAGGACCGCCGCGACGAGGTGCGTTGTCTCGTGCTGACCGGCGCGGGACGCGCGTTCTGCACCGGCGCGAATTTGCAGGGCCGCAACAATCAGACGCCGGGCAAGAGCAACGCCGGTCAATCCCTGGAGGTCGGATTCCATCCGTTCCTGCGCCGCCTGCGCAATCTGCATTGCCCGATCGTCACCGCGGTGAACGGTCCCGCCGCCGGCGCCGGGATGAGTTTTGCGCTCATGGGCGACATGATCCTGTGCGCGCGCTCGTCATATTTCCTGCAGGCGTTCCGCCGTATCGGCCTCGTGCCGGATTGCGGCTCGACGTGGCTGCTGCCGCGCATGATCGGCAAGGCGCGCTCGGTCGAACTGTCGCTGATGGGAGAGAAACTTCCCGCCGAGAAGGCACTCGAATGGGGTCTCGTCAATCGCGTTCATGACGATGCCACGCTGATGGATGAGGCCATGAAACTCGCGCACGAGCTGGCCAACGGCCCGACCGTGGCGCTGTCGCTGATCCGCAAGCTCTATTGGGACAGCCCGGAGAATACGTTCGAGGATCAGCTCAATCTCGAATACCAGTCGCAGCGCAGCGCCGGCCGCACCTCGGATTTCAAGGAAGGCGTAACGGCGTTTCTCGAAAAGCGCCCCGCGAAGTTCAAGGGCAAATAAGCGCCGATGCCGGCGGCGATGGATGAACTGCTCGGCCGCTGCGTGACTTCGTGGTCGAAGGGCGCGACCGGCATCGAAAACGTCGCCCGGTTATCGGGCGGCGCCAGTCAGGAAACCTGGTCGTTCGATATCGTGCATCCCGGCGGCGCAAGCGGTGCGATCCTGCGCCGGGCGCCCGAAGGCTATGGCGCCGCGCCCGAGCGCGCCGCGGGGCTTGCCGCCGAAGCGGCCTTGATGCAGCAGGCGCATCAGGCCGGCGTGCCGTCGCCGCGCGTGCTGCATGTGCTGACGCCCGGGGATGGTCTCGGCACCGGCTTCATTATGGATCGCGTCGATGGCGAAACCATCCCGCGCAAGATTTTGCGCGACGATGCATTCGCGCAGGCGCGGCCGAAACTCGCCCGCCAGCTCGGCAAGGTGCTGGCGGATATTCACGGATTGCCGCTGTCCCGATTGCCT
>JAFEFK010000579.1 GCA_018240625.1 Pseudomonadota bacterium | reverse complement strand
TCTTCGGTGATCGGGATGTTCGGAGCGTTCATGGTCGTGGTCTTTCAGCTAATTCTTCCTCTCTCCCCTTGTGGGAGAGGGTGGCTCAATCGAGTGAAACGAGATTGAGCCGGGTGAGGGGATTTTCCGGATGATCGCCCCCTCACCCGGTTTCTCACTGCGTTCGAAACCACCCTCTCCCACGAGGGGAGAGGGGAAGAGGAAATGCATTGCATCAAGTTAAAAGCATGCATGGCCACCATCCTCATTTCACACGCCGCAGGGCCGGGCGCTCGCCCTCGAGGGATGCTTTCACGTGGGCGCGAGCGCGGGCAAGACGCGACATGACGGTTCCGATCGGCACGCCCTGAATATCTGCGACCTCGCGATAGCTGAGGCCTTCGAGCATGACCAGCAGCAGCACCGAACGTTGCTCTTCGACCAGCGTTGCCAGCGCACGGGCAATATCGCGGCCTTCCGCTTCGGTGCCGCTGGCATCGGCAGCGCTCTCCGGCAACTGCGTAAACTGCGGCCGTCGCGCCAGCGAGCGCCGGCGATTGCGGTTGAGGTTGGTAAGGATCGTATATAGCCAGCTCCGGATATCGCCGCCGAGAAACAGCCGTTCCGAGCGCAGGGCGCGAACCAGCGTGTCCTGTACCAGATCGTCGGCAATATCGGCATCGCGGGTGAGCGCGCGCGCGTAGCGGCGCAACGCCGGTATCATGGTCTCGACGTCATCGCGAAACGCGCTCATTACCACGGGCTCATGCTGGCAGGCTCATCGGACCAGGTTCTGCTTCGATTCGCAGCATCGACCAGAATGCCGGCGAGAGGAAACATCTGCTCAACATAACCCCCGGCCGACGGGACTATTCCAGCCGTTAACGTTTGCGAACATCTGATAAATCCCGTTCGTCCCCGCCTAGCGCGCAATTGCGCACGGAGGCGGGGACCCAGTGCCGTATCCGACGGGCTTTCCGTTCGGCTCTGGTTTCCCGCCTTCGCGGGAATGAACGGAAAGGCCACGTTGCGTTGGCGGGAATGAATGGAGTGCAGGGATCAAACAGCATTTTTGCGCTTTGCCCGGTCTGCCGGCTGGTGTACTTCCAGCGGCGGGGCGCGGGTATCGATGGGAAACGGAATGGCTGAACGTGCAGGCCTGATGCATGGCGAGCGCGGCGTGATCCTCGGTGTCGCCAACAATCGTTTGATTGCATGGGGCATCGCCAAGGCCTGCCACGCGGCGGGCGCAGAAACGTCGTCGGAATGAAACGCCCCGATGCGCCGGATATTTCGCTGAGCTATTCTTTGAAAAGGAATAAGAGGGCGTCATCCTGAAGTGTACGCCACCTTCGTCGCGCCTCGAAGGATACTGTTCGTCGCCGTCGCCCTTCGAGGTTCGCAATTGCTCGCACCTTGGGTGACGGATTTACCAGAATCACGCTTATCAAGAACCGCGCAATCATGTCTGCTCCCACCATCTATTACATCCGCCACGGCGAAACCGAATGGAACGCCGCCGGACGCTTCCAGGGCTCGCAGGACATTCCGCTCAATGACCTTGGCCGTATCCAGGCCGTCAAGGCCGGCGGCATTCTGGCCGATCTGTTTTCGCGCGACGGCCGCGATCCCGCGGCGTTGCCTTTTGTCGCAAGCCCACTCGGGCGTGCGCGCAGCACGATGGAATTGATGCGCGGCGCAATCGATTTGCCGCCGCATGATTACACGCTCGACGATCGCCTGCGCGAGATCGGCTTTGGGCATTGGGAAGGCCTGACCCAGCCGCAGATGGAGGTTGCCAATCCCGATGCGTTTGCGCTCCGCCAGGCCGACAAATGGGGCGCCGCGCCACCGGGCGGCGAAAGCTACGCCTCGGTGACGCTGCGGATGCGCGACTGGTATGACTCGCTGGTCGGCGACACCGTGGCGGTTGCACATGGTGGCACGGCGCGGGCGTTGATGGTGGCGCTCGGCGTCAGCGCACCGGACAGCGCCGCCAACCTGACCATCGAGCAGGGCGCGGTCTACGTGTTCGGCGAGGATGGTCTGGCGAAGTATAGTTAAGCTTTCTGTTCCCTCCCCTCTTGTGGGGGAGGGTCAGGGAGGGGGGTCGACGCAAAAATCGAACTCAGTAATCGGAAGCACCCCCCTCTCCACCTCTCCCCCACAAGGGGGGAGAGAGCAGGCTCCCGGTGGGGTGAACTCGTTTGACCGTCCGCAGTCCTCGCGTTACGACAAGTCAGAGCTGACTTATAATTTTCAGGCGGCGCAATCTCCATGTCCCACAACACCTTCGGCCATTTGTTTCGCGTCACCACCTTCGGCGAAAGCCATGGGGTCGCGATCGGCTGCGTGGTCGATGGCTGCCCGCCGCAGCTCGCCCTGACGGTGGAAGATATCCAACACGATCTCGACCGGCGGCGTCCGGGCACCTCGCGCTTCACCACGCAGCGCCAAGAGCCGGATACGGTCAAAATCCTGTCTGGCACGATGGCGCATCCCGACACCGGCGTGCAGGTGACGACGGGCACGCCGATCGCGCTGTTGATCGAGAACACCGATCAGCGCTCGAAGGACTATTCCGACATCAAGGACAAGTTTCGTCCGGGGCATGCCGACTTCACCTATGAAGCAAAATACGGCCTGCGCGATTATCGCGGCGGCGGCCGTTCCTCGGCGCGCGAGACGGCGATGCGGGTCGCTGCCGGCGCCATCGCGCGCAAGATCGTGCCGGGCATGACCGTGCGCGGCGCGCTGGTGCAGATGGGGCCGCACAAGATCGATCGCTCGAAGTGGGACTGGGACGAGGTTGCGAAGAATCCGTTCTTCTGTCCCGACAGGGACAAGGCCGCGTTCTTCGAAGACTATCTCGACGGCATCCGCAAAAGCGGCTCATCGATCGGCGCCGTGATCGAAGTGGTCGCGGAAGGTGTGCCCGCCGGATTGGGCGCACCGATTTATGCCAAGCTTGACGGTGAACTCGCCGGCGCCTTGATGAGTATCAACGCGGTGAAAGGCGTCGAGATCGGCGCGGGCTTTGAGGCCGCGACGCTGACCGGCGAGGAGAACGCCGACGAGATGCGCAGTTCGTCGTCCAATATGGGCAACCACGGCGCGTCGTTCATGTCGAACCACGCGGGTGGCGTGCTGGGCGGGATCTCGACCGGGCAGCCGGTAGTCGCGCGGTTCGCGGTCAAGCCGACCTCGTCGATCCTGTCGCCGCGCCGCACCGTGGATCGCAAGGGCGCCAATACGGACATCCTCACCAAGGGCCGTCACGATCCCTGCGTCGGCATTCGCGCGGTGCCGGTGGGCGAGGCCATGGTGGCCTGCGTGCTCGCCGATCATTATTTGCGTCACCGCGGGCAGGTCGGCTCGCGCTGACGTTTCGCATCATTGGTTTCACTTCGCCGGCAAGCTGTCCTTCGTCGCGAGCGCGCATTCGCCGAGGATGGTGAGGAAGCCCTTGACCTCATCCTTGCCGACCACGAACGGGTTCGGCTCGCTTGACTTGCGTTCTTTCAGCTTCGCCATCTTCGCCACCGCCGCGTCAAAACTGACGTGGTTGGACAACACCACGTCGACGTTATCCTTGAAGAATACGCTCTCGTACTTCTTGGCGGTGTCCGCGTAGATTTGCAGCCGGTCGGGCAGCGGCCCGAAATTATAGGCGGTGCCGCCCCAGGCGACTGCGTGATGCGGCTGGCCGCGATCGAACACCGTGAAGGTCGTCGCCAGCGTGCCAAGCGTATGGCCGGGGATCAGATGTTCCGTCACCGTGGTGTCCCCGAGCGTAACAGGATCGCCGTCGTTGACCGCCTGATCGCGCTGCGGCGGTGGCCCGAACAGCGGATTCACTTTCTTCAGCGCCTCCGGATCGTTGCGTAGCTTGTCCAGCGCATCCCAGTCGATCGTGCTCATCACGACATGCGGATGGAATTTCTTCTGAAGGTAGTCGGCGCCGCCGTAGTGATCGCCATGGGCGTGACTGACGATGACGTATTTGATCTGCGCCGGATCGAGTCCAAGTTTGCGCAGGCCGCCTTCGATGTAATGCTCGGCTTCGTCGGCATTATCCATCGCGTCGACAATGATGATGCCGGCGGAAGTCTTGATCGCCCAGGCGGTGGTCCATTTCGATCCGAGAAAATACAGATTGTCGAACACCTGCATCGGCGGCAGCGGCGGTTCAGCGACCATCCGCTTGTAGTTCGCCATGAAGGCGGAGGCCGGCGCGCCGGTTGCCGTTTTGCACAAGTTCAGCGGACCGGCCAGATCGGGATGGCCGCTGGCTGCTTTTTCGGCCGCCGCCATGTGCGCTTTCATGCCGTCG
>JAFEFK010000578.1 GCA_018240625.1 Pseudomonadota bacterium | reverse complement strand
GAAGGCGCGCCCGCCGGAATCAAGGGTGTCTCGCTGTTCGTGGTGCCCAAGGTGATGGTCAATGCCGATGGCTCCCTCGGTGCACGTAACTCCGTGTCCTGCGGCGCGATCGAGCACAAGATGGGCATTCACGGCAATTCCACCTGCGTCATGAACTACGACGGTGCGACCGGCTGGCTGATCGGGGAAGAAAACAAGGGCATGCAGGGCATGTTCGTGATGATGAACGAAGCCCGCCTCGGCGTCGCGGTGCAGGGGCTCGCGCAGTCCGAGGTCGCCTATCAGAACGCCGTCGCCTACGCGCGGGATCGTCTGCAGGGGCGCTCGCTCACTGGCGCAAAAGAGCCGGACAAGGCCGCCGATCCGATCATCGTGCATCCGGACGTTCGCCGCACGCTGCTCACCATTCGCGCCTTCAACGAAGCCGCACGCGCCATGGTGGTATGGACCTCGCTCAAGAGCGATGTTGCCCACCGCTCGAACGATCCAAAAGACCGTCAGGCGGCCGACGATCACATGGGGCTGATGACCCCGGTGCTCAAAGGCGTGCTGACCGACGTCGGTTTCTCCAATACCGTGCTGGCGCAGCAGATGTGGGGCGGTCATGGTTACATCGCCGAGAACGGCATGGAGCAGTTCGTGCGCGATGCGCGGATCGCGATGATCTATGAAGGTGCCAACGGCATTCAGGCGCTCGATCTGGTCGGCCGCAAGCTGCCGCGCGATGGAGGCCGTGCCTCGATGGCATTTTTCGGCGAGGTCGGCACCTTCGCCAAGGACCACGGCGGCGACGAGGCCATGAAGCCATTTGTCGCGCCGCTCTCGACAGCGCTGGGTCATTTGCAGCAGGCCACGATGTGGCTGATGCAGAACGCGATGGCGAAGCCCGACAACGCCGGCGCTGCGGCCACCGATTACATGCAGCTCTTCGGCCTCGTGGTATTCGGATATATGTGGGCGCGCATGGCGAAAGTCGCGCAGGACAAGATTGCGGCCGGCGACACGTCGTCCTATCT
>JAFEFK010000577.1 GCA_018240625.1 Pseudomonadota bacterium | reverse complement strand
TTAGAAGTCAGTATCAGAGCTCGCCCGATCGTTACGAATATCGCCTGACGGATATGGGGCGCGACCTTTATGGTCCTTTCATCGTGATGCTGGAGTGGGGAGACCGCTGGATCTCAAAGGGCAAACGACCTCTTTTGCTCAAACATCTCGTGTGCGGGAAGGATTTCAATGCCGTGGTGATTTGCGACCGCTGCAAAGAACCGATCGTCGCCGCCGATATGCGGTACAGGTTGGCTTATGACCCGAAGGATTTCGGTGCGCTGAGTCCTCGCTCGGTGCCTTAACAGACCGCCGAACAAGTCTTTGATTTTACGAAGGTGCGTCCGCTTGCGTGTGGACGTCATTGAAATTATTGCGCCGGATGAAATCGTCCCGCGCAGACTCTGCCGCTCGCTTGCTAAGGTTGATGTCGAGGTTCGCCTCCGGGTCCTTCGCTGATAACGAACTCAGTCGCCTCGATCCGGCCATAGCGGTTTCGTGCGAAGGAGATACCGGCCATAGCAGGCTCGGTCGGCGACGGCCGGTTCGCGTGAAGCAAACGCGTCAAATCAAAATCACAGAGCTTCACTTTCGATTCTGTCGGGAGCGGAAGGGCTTCAGGTTCTCTAAGTACCAGGAACTACCGGACTGATTTCATCCTCTGCATCGCACTATTCCGGTGTCGATCATCGACGAGACGGACGCTTTGCTCGGCCAACGCAAAATCACACGCGCGGTGAGTCATGAAAATTCTCTTCGCGGGCGTTGACAGCGAATTGAAATCGCGATTAGTCTAGTTATGAAAGTGACGATTTAAGTGTAACGAGCCGGCTTGATCTGGGGCGCGGCGGCGTGCGCGCAGAGCCTCCTGTTTCACGTTCATGTCGATCGCGGGTCGAGGCTGCCTGTGTCGATACCGGAGGAATGAGCAGGGTAGTTGCGCCGCTTTATTTGGATACTGCGACCGTTCTCTGAAGGAGAATATCAATTGGATATGTTCGGGAAGATTGAGTTGAAGGCGCCACGGCCCGTCGTATGGGGCGCGCTGAACGACCCGGCCGTGCTTAAGGCATGCATTCCGGGATGCGAGGAACTGGAGCGAACGGAGGACGATGGGTTTGCCGCAGTTGCAGTGATCAAGGTTGGACCGATCAAAGCGAAGTTCAAGGGAAAAGTGATGCTGTCCGATATCGTTGCTCCGGAAACATACACGATATCGGGCGAGGGACAGGGCGGCATTGCAGGATTCGCTGCAGGCAATGCAAAGGTCCGCCTCGAAGAGGTCGGGCCCGAGTTGACCGAACTGTCCTATCATACCGAAGCGAAGGTCGGTGGGAAGCTGGCTCAACTCGGCGCCCGGCTGATCGATTCCACGGCGAAGAAACTTGCAGCTCAGTTCTTCGAGACGTTTCGCCTCGAAGTGGAGCGTGCTGGCGCAGATCAGTGGCGATCGGGATAGTGGTGCAAATGAGTGCTGCCGGAACTGATATCAACTGCACGCAGGACGGCGCTTTGGCGCGGGTGACGATCAATCGTCCTCATGTTCGGAACGCCATGACGCTCGCCATGTGGAAAGACATGGCGGCCACGTTCACGAAGCTCGGAAAGAATCGGGACGTCCGGGCGATCATTCTCTCCAGCGTTGGTGATGATTTCAGCGTCGGTGCCGATGTTTCGGAGTTTGGAACGGTGCGTCGGGATGCAGCCGAAAGCAAAGCGTATGAGATTGCAGTCGACGCGTGCTCCGACGCCATCGCCGGTGCACCGCAGCCGGTGATCTCGGTCCTCCGTGGTTATTGCCTCGGCGGCGGTTGCCACCTCGCAATGGCGTGTGACTTTCGCTTCGCGCACCACGCGGCAGTGCTGGGGATTCCCGCTGCCAATCTGTCGATCGTTTACGGCGTTCGAAGCACCAAGCGGCTGCTATCCCTCGTCGGCATTACGACTGCAAAGAAGATCCTTTATTCCGCCGATCGCGTCAGCGCCCGCGAAGCGCTTCGCATTGGCCTGGTCGACAGCGTTTCGGATGAACCGATAACCGATGCGGAGAGCTTCGCATCCCGGATGGCCGAGAAGGCGCCATTCTCGATCGCCGGCGCAAAATATATTCTCAACCAGGCGGCGTTGGGTGATGAGGGAATTCTCGCCGAAGCGATGATCGATGAGGCCTCCGACAGCGAGGACTATCGCGAGGCCAGGGCGGCGTTTGCTGAGAAACGGCGCCCGGAATTCAGGAGGCGCTGACCATGAAGCCGCCGCCCTTTGAATACCTTGCCGTTGACAGTGTCGATGCCGCCGTTGGCGCCCTCGCCGAGGCCGGCGGCGATGGGAAGATCATCGCGGGCGGACAAAGTCTGTTGCCGATGCTGAATTTCCGCTTGCTCCGTCCCTCGGTGCTGGTCGACATCAACCGTGTTCCCGACCTTGCTTATGTCCGGGATGACGGCGATCGCATCCGGATCGGCGCGTTGACGCGTCACTACATGTTGCAGACGTCGGAGCTGGTCGCGGCACAACTTCCGGTTCTTCACGAGGCGATGCAGCACGTCGCACATCTTGCGATCCGCAATCGCGGAACGATTGGCGGCAGCCTCTCTCACGCCGACCCCGCGGCGGAGCTGCCGATGATGACATTGCTGCTCGACGCCAATCTGGACGTTCGATCGGCTTCCGGACGACGGACGATCGGCGCGCAGGATTTTTTCCTCGGTGCGCTGAGCACGGCACTGGAAGAGGACGACATGGTCGTCGCGATCGACGTCCCGAAGCTGCCCGCGCGCACCGGGTGGGCTTTTGAAGAAGTCTCCCGCCGATCGGGGGATTTTGCCCTGGCGTGCGTGGCCGTCACATTGAGCAACCGTGAGGACAAGTTCGGCCGGGTTCGCATCGGAATGATGGGGGTCGGCGAAACGCCGATGCGTGCCAGTGAGGCGGAAGCTCTGCTCGAGGGGCAGCCCTATAGCGACGGCCTGGTAGATGCGGCGATAAACGCGATACGCGCCTCCGTCGAACCCAACACTGACCTGCATGCATCATCAGACTATCGCCGCCATCTGGTCGGGATCCTCGCCGAGCGCGCGATCAGGAAAGCCTGGACTCGCGCGATGGAGGGAAGCGATGCCTGAAGCTGTTTCCATCCGGATCACTGTCAATGGCGTCACCTATGAACGATCGGTGGAACCGCGGCTCCTGCTGTCGGACTTTCTGCGTGGAGAACTCGGCCTCACCGGCACTCATGTCGGCTGCGAACATGGCGTATGCGGCGCCTGCACCGTGCTCGTCAATGGTGATAGCGCTCGATCCTGCCTGTTCCTCGCCGCGCAACTCGATGGCGCCGAGGTCAAAACCGTGGAAGGGCTCGGTACCGCTCAGGCGATGAGCCCGGTTCAAAAAGCCTTTCACGAATGCCATGCACTGCAATGCGGGTTCTGTACGCCCGGCATGCTGATCACCACGATGGATATCTTGAGCAAGTTTCCGGATGCCGATGACGAACAGATCCGCGAAGGTCTGTCCGGCAATCTGTGCCGCTGCACTGGCTACCAGAACATCGTTCGTGCTGTGCGCATGGCCGCGGACAACATCAAGGCGCAGGCTCAGGAGGAGGCGGCCTCATGAAAATGCATTTTTTGTCCGGCGGCCGCCTGCAGATGCGCAAGAACATCTATTTCCCGGACGCAGACCGGGGAGAGACCATCGAGCTGCCCGTCAGTTGCATTCTGCTGCGTCACCCAAAAGGAAATGTTCTGTTCGATACAGGATGTCATCCCGACGCGGCTCGGGATGCCGAGGGCCGATGGGGCGCGCTCGCGCGTGTCATGACGCCGCTGATGTCGGCCGAGGATAACGTGATCAGCGGGCTCAGAGCCATCGGACTCGGCCCGGACGACATCAATGTCGTGATCTGCTCGCATCTGCATCCGGATCATTGTGGCTGCAACCAGTTCTTTACAAAGGCCCGAATCCTGGTTCGCGCTGAGGAATTGGCTGTTGTGCGAGCGCCCGACGCAATCAATGCAGGATATCTGCCCGCAGACTGGAATCATCCGCTCGATTATCAGGAAGTCACGACCGATCTCGATCTGTTCGATGACGGCGGCATTCGGCTGGTTCATCTGCCCGGTCATACGCCGGGAACCATGGGCGCGCTGGTCACGCTGAAGAACAGCGGTCGCTATCTGTTGGCCGCCGACGCCGTCAGCATCC
>JAFEFK010000576.1 GCA_018240625.1 Pseudomonadota bacterium | reverse complement strand
GGACGACCTCGCCCTTGAAGGCTTTCAACGACGGAATGTCCGGCAGGTTGGGAATACCGCTGACGCCGGTCGCGATTACCACATGACGCGGATGCATCATGCGCTCGGTGCCGTTGCGGTTGAGCCGGACCGTCCAGCGTCCCGTGGCGTTATCGTAGCCGCCACCCAAGAATTCCGTCGCGGTCCAGAAGTTCAACTCCATCGCCTCGACATAGGCCTCGAACCAGTTGGCGAGCTTGTCCTTCGGGATGTAGGTCGGCCAGTTCGGCGGGAACGGCATGTAGGGCAGGTGGTTGACCTGCACCTGATTGTGCAGCGTCAGCGCGTGATAGCGCTTGCGCCAGTTGTCGCCGATACGCTCCTCGCGATCGACGACCAGCGTATCGATGCCGAGTTGCGTCAGCCGTGCTGCGATGGTCAGCCCGGCCTGTCCGCCGCCGACCACCAGCACGTCGGGATCGCGGTCTGCGTATTCGGCGGCGGCCTGGCGCAGGTCGAGCCAGTTCGGCCCGCGAAAGTCGCGCGAATAGGCTTCGCCGCGCGGACGCTCGCGTCCGAGACGTTCCTCGTGGCCCTTGATCTCGTCGAGGGCGGTCAACAGCGTCCAGGCCTTCGGTTCGCCGTCGTCATCGGGGATCAAGCGGACAATGCCGCTGCCGCGCCCCTGCGCGGTCTCGAAGGTGACGATCGCCTCGATGGCGGGGGTGCCGGCGCGGGTGACCTGACGCGGCGGCGCGCGATCCGCCGCGATCCGGACGTCTTCGAGCCCGGCCTTGCGCGCCAGTGCCGCGAAAGCCGGGACGATCTCATCCGCGCCGCAGAGCGTGCTGAAGGTCCATGTCAGCGCCAGCACGTCGCGCCAGTAGCTATCGGGTTGGAACAGCGATCGCAGCCGGGCTGCGCCACCTTCGGCAAGCGCCCTGTTGAATTGCGTCAGCCACGCGTCGGTCATGGCAGCGGCGGTGTCGGTTCGATCCAGCATGCACGTGTCCATCGTGGTTCTGATGCGCACTATGTTGCGAAATTTTGGGGAAATCGAGTGACGTCAGCGCAGGGCAGGGTCCATGCCGCGTTGCGAGATCGCGTCCGCGACATGCCGCGTTGCGTCACGTAGAACCATCGAATGGGGATGGCATGAGCGAAAGAGAGGCCGGTGTTCCGATTCCGGGGTACTCAACGTTCTTTTTTCGCAATAAGAAATTCTCTTCTTGTCCCGCCGCGCTCTGCGCTACGCTCGTGCATCACACCACAGGACTCTCATGGATACGTTTGATTATGTGATCGTCGGCGCCGGCTCCGCCGGATGTGTGTTGGCCAACCGGCTGAGCGAGGATCCCGGCACCAGCGTCTGCGTGCTCGAGGCCGGCCCGAAGGACTGGCATCCCTACATCCATCTGCCGGCGGGGTTCATCAAGACCTTCCACATGCGCAGCATCAACTGGGCCTACCAGCAGGAGGTGGGTCCATGGACGGGGGGCCGCAGCATCTACGCGCCGCGCGGCAAGACGCTCGGCGGCTCCTCCTCGATCAACGGTCACATCTACAACCGCGGCCAGCGGCAGGATTTCGATACCTGGGCGCAACTCGGCAACCGCAACTGGGGCTATGCGGACGTGCTGCCGTATTTCAAGCGGCTGGAGCAACGTGTCGGCGAGGGCGAGGACACCTATCGCGGGCGCGACGGCAGCCTGACCGTCACCACCATGGACTGGCGCGATCCGCTCTGCGAGGCGTTCATGGCCGGCGCCATGAGCCTGGGGATTCCGCGCAACCCGGATTACAACGGCGCGATTCAGGAAGGCGTGTCCTACGCCCAGCGCACCATCCGCAACGGCCTGCGGGTCAGCGCCGCCACGGCGTTTCTCAATCCGGCGATGAAACGCCCGAACGTGCATGTGCGCACCCATGCCCATGCGACCAACATTGTGTTCGAGGGCAAGCGCGCGGTGGGCGTGCGCTATGCGCGCGGCGGCAAGGGCGGCACCATTCATGAGGTGCGCGCGCGCAAGGAGGTCATTCTGTCCGGCGGCACCTACAATTCGCCGCAACTGCTGCAACTCTCCGGCGTCGGCTCGCCGGAGCTTTTGAAGTCGCTCGGCATCGAAGTGCGTCACGCGCTCGTGGGTGTCGGCGAAGGCCTGCAGGATCACTACGCGCCGCGTTCGGTCGCGCGGGTCAAGAGCATCAAGACCATCAACGAAATGCGGCGCGGCCTCGGCCTGGTCAAGGAAGCGCTCAAATGGGCGACGACGCGACGCGGCCTGCTGTCGCTGTCGCCGACCATGGTCTACTGCTTCTGGCATTCCGGTGAAACTACGGAAAGCTCCGATCTCCAGCTCACCTTCACGCCGGCGAGCTACAAGGAAGGCGTGCAGGGGCAGTTGGAAGATGAGCCCGGCATGACGGTGGCGTCGTGGCAGCAGCGTCCGGAGAGCAGGGGCTACGTACGTGCACGCTCGTCCGATCCGTTCGCGCCGCCGATCATCCAGACCAACTATCTGGTCGAAGAACTCGACCGCCGCGTCGTCGTCGCCGGCATGAAGCTGGCGCGAAAGCTGCTCGCCTCCGCGCCGCTCGCGCCATATTACGCCTATGAGGATTTTCCGGGCCCGAAGGTGCAGAGCGACGATGAATTCCTCGCCGCCGCCACGGAGCGCGGCACCACCACCTTCCATCCCGGCTGCACCTGCCGGATGGGGCCGGCGGAGAGTTCGTGGGCGGTGGTGGACGATCAGTTGCGCGTCCACGGTCTTCAGGGGCTACGCGTGGTCGATGCCTCGATCATGCCGCGGATGATCTCGGCCAACCTCAACGCCTCGACGCTGATGATCGCGGACAAGGCATCCGACTTCATTCGCGGCCGGGCCGCGCCCGAAGCCATTCTCGTATGACAAAGCCTCGCATGACAAAGCAGCCGGGTTATGCTGGAGGCTTCCGTCTTTTGAAGTGAAACGCTTTCAAGCAGGCTCACTGAGACAGCTTGGCGATCGCCTGGCTTAATTCGTGGATG
>JAFEFK010000575.1 GCA_018240625.1 Pseudomonadota bacterium | reverse complement strand
CTAAGGGCTCCGCCCTCGCGCCGGCAAGGGTGAAGCACGGCGCGCCGTGCCGGCCGGAGCGGTATCCCCGATCTTCCGCGCCTTCTTGAAATCGCGACCATCGGTCGCCGGGCGCGTGCAGATGCGCTGCCTGCGGCGCGCCCTTGTCAGGCGGGTGATCCCCCTCCGCTTCGGCCGCCCTTGCCCTTGCTACCCCAGGTCTCGCCGACGGGCAGGGTTGCAGCGCAGCGCTGCGCTTCAACCTCAGCCTATAGGAGAACGACCATGAACGTCATGACTTTGCCAGAGCAACCCGCTTCCGGCTTCCGCGTGGATGTATCGCGCGGCCAGCGCATCGGGCGCGTATCGTCCGAGTGGTTTGCGCGTCCGGATGATGAGCGCTATCTGAGCCTGCCGGACCTGTATGACGCCGTGCGCACGCGCGCCGAGCGTGCACAGGCGCGGACCGTGGAAAGCCGCGCGATCCGGGTGGAGGCGAGCCGGGACGATTCCGAGCGGCTGGCCCTGATGGTGCCGGGACGTGAGGCGCCGATTACCCCGACCCATTGGAGCTTCGGCCAGTTGTGCACGCTGGTCGGCGCACCGACCTCCTACTTGCGGCAACTCCCGGCGGCGTTGTCCGCGATCAACCTGCAACACGGCCTGCTTTCGCACCGCGCAGAGCTCGTCAAGACGCTGGAGGCCGATAACGGGCGTGTCGAGCTACGCGCGGTAACCGGTCCGGACTACGGGCGCATTTGGGACAAAGAGCTTATCGCCGCTGTCATGAAGATCGCGGGCAACGGCACCGGTGACACCCGGTGGAAAGTGCCGGGCGTCTTGGATTGGTCGACCATGACACACAATCCATCCGTGGAGGTGACGAAAGACACCACGACGCTTTACGCCAGCGACCGGGACGTTTTCCTGTTTCTGGTCGACGATACCAATCCGATCGAAGCAGGGCGGCTGCCGGACGGATCGCCGGACTTGTATTTCCGCGGCTTCTACTCCTGGAATAGCGAAGTCGGCAGCAAGACGCTAGGAATTGCGAGCTTCTATCTCCGCGCCGTCTGCATGAACCGTAATCTCTGGGGCGTGGAGAATTTTGAGGAAATCACCATACGTCATTCGAAATTCGCCGCCCAACGCTTCGCTCACGAGGCCGCGCCTGCGTTGACGCGCTTTGCCAATTCCTCGCCAGCGCCGTTCGTCGCCGGCATCAAGGCTGCCCGCGAACGGATCGTTGCCCGCACCGACGAGGACCGGGAGAGCTTCTTGCGCAAGAACGGTTTTTCCAAGTCCGAGACCTCGAAAATCATTGAGACAGTCTTGGGCGAGGAAGCTCGCAAGCCGGAAAGCATCTTTGACTTCGTGCAGGGGATCACGGCATTCGCCCGCGCCAAGGCACATCAGGATGGTCGTCTCGAGTTGGAAGGCAAGGCGAAGCGCTTGATGGAGCGTGCAGCCTGAAGCGTAAGCCGCGCAACCGAACTTCGCTTGCGCGGCTTCATCATCTCGATTTATGCGGCGCCGCCGATCCGGTTCCCGGATCGGCGGCGATGACGCATGTCCGCGTCACGGGCTCGCCGGGCCCCACGGCCCGGCTCGCGAAGAAACACAGCCGAATGGTTGCGATT
>JAFEFK010000574.1 GCA_018240625.1 Pseudomonadota bacterium | reverse complement strand
GTCCAGAATCTCGTCGAGATTGCGGTCGGTGGCAAGAAGTCGGGGCAGGTCTTCGAAGGCGACCGCCGGTTCGACATCGTGGTTCGCCTTCCAGAGTACCTGCGTTCTGACATTGAAGCGATCAAGGCGCTTCCGGTGCCGCTTCCCCCGCTCGAAAGTCAGACCAAGGCCACGCCCGCGGTCTGGAACAACTCTGCGCTTGCCCAGATCCGCTACGTGCCTCTCTCGGAACTCGCACAAATCGATCTAGCTCCCGGACCGAACCAGATCAGCCGCGAGCAGGGCAAACGCCGCATTGTCGTTACCGCCAACGTCCGGGGGCGTGATCTCGGCTCGTTCGTGGCGGACGCGCAGCAGCAGATCGAGGCCAAGGTCAAGCTCCCTGCCGGCTATTGGATTGGATGGGGCGGCCAGTTCGAACAGTTGGTGTCGGCGACCCAGCGGCTGACGATCGTGGTGCCGATCGCCCTGCTGCTGATCTTCCTCTTGCTGTTCATGAGCTTGGGCTCGATGGCAGACGCCCTGCTAGTGTTTAGCGGGGTCCCGTTGGCCCTCACCGGCGGTATCATTGCGTTGCTGTTGCGCGGCATTCCGCTGTCGATCAGCGCCGGAATCGGTTTTATCGCACTGTCCGGCGTTGCGGTGCTCAATGGTTTGGTGATCATTACCTTCATCGAGCGACTACGCCAGGAAGGTCGTCGATTGGTCGATGCCGTGCATGAGGGCGCGCTCACCCGATTGCGCCCGGTGCTCATGACTGCGCTCGTTGCGTCGCTTGGGTTTGTCCCAATGGCGATCGCGACCGGAGCTGGCGCGGAAGTTCAGCGGCCGCTGGCGACAGTGGTCATCGGCGGCATCATTTCGTCCACCATCCTGACCCTGCTTGTTCTCCCGGCACTCTATGTCCTGTTCCGACGCGAGGACCTCGAGAACGGAGCGGCCGTGCAGCTGCACGCCGCAAATGCCACGAACGGAGGCGCATCATGAAGCTTGCCGACGGAAGATCGGGGCAGGCCGACGAATCGCGCACGATACGAAGTGGCCGCGCATCTGTAGCGCAGGTCTTTGCATCCGTTCCTAGACGGCGAATCTGGCGTGCGCTCCTGGGTCTGGCGCTCTTCTCGATCACTGCGGGCGCGATTGAAGCATCGCACGCGCAAGACCCGAAGGCGAGGATCGTCGGTCTTGGTGCGACGATGTGCCAGCAATTCGACGACGACATCAAAGCCAATCCTGCGATCCGCCGAGACTATCTGGCGTGGGCGCAGGGGTTCATGAGCGGCATCATCCTGAGCAGGCCGCCCGGTGTAGACCAAGGTCTAGACCTTGCTCCAAAAACCTTCGACCTCGTCAGCCAACTGCATTTCTTAGAAGATCATTGTGCGCGCAATGCGTCGCTTGATTTTTCAGATGCGGTCGAAGCGCTCTACAAACGCCTTCGGCTGGAGGGCAAGACGTGATCAGGCACGGATTGCGTGCTCGATTCAGGAGGCGCCTGCCATGAACGTCGCCACACGTGCTGAGAAAGTCCGCTTCCACGTGGAAGGAATGGACTGTGCCTCGTGCGCCGGGAAGATCGAAACCGCTCTGCGGCGGGTACCGGGCGTCACCGATGTCGCCGTCTCCGTCACGGGCGGCACCGTGATCGTCAGTCGCAACGGCGGTCGCGTCGACGACGATAAGCTCCGCACTCGGATTGCGGATCTCGGTTATCGCGTGGAGCCTGCCGAGAGCGGTCTCCATGACGAAGCTCAGGGCGTCTCGCCGGCGCGGCGAGACGAACCGCACGCTCACAGCCACACCACCGGCGACGGCACTTGGTGGCGGACCCCAAAGGGTTTGCTTACCTTGGCCTCCGGTGTCGCACTGGCCGTTGCATTTGGGGTCGGCAACATTGTCCCTGCCACTGAGCGTTGGGCATTTCTGCTGGCGATGTCGGTGGGCCTCGTTCCGATTGCACGTCGTGCGCTCTCCGCCGCGCGCTCCGGAACGCCATTCTCAATCGAGATGTTGATGTCGATTGCCGCCATCGGTGCGGTCATCATCGGGGCGACGGAAGAAGCTGCGACCGTTGTATTTCTGTTCCTGATTGGCGAACTTCTGGAAGGCGTCGCGGCCGCCCGGGCCCGCGCCAGCATCCGAGATCTCACAAAACTCGTTCCGAAGACCGCTCGTCTCGAAGATGATGAGCAGGTTCGCGAGATATCGGCGGACAGTCTCGAGGTCGGGGCGACAATCCAGATCAGGCCAGGCGACCGCATTCCGGCGGATGGCATCATCCTGTCCGGACACAGCGCGATCGACGAAGCCCCGGTGACGGGCGAAAGCACGCCCGTGCGGAAGGGGCCGGACGCACTTGTCTTTGCCGGGACAGTGAATGGCG
>JAFEFK010000573.1 GCA_018240625.1 Pseudomonadota bacterium | reverse complement strand
GGACTGATATTCGGAGACCGTGATTGGCGGAATCGTCCATTCCTGCGGCCGTTGGTCGGCGCCTGCGGGGACAGCGGCGTCGCGAACCGTCCGCTGCGCGACCCATTCCCTGGCGACGCGCTGAGCGCTTTCCCCAGGCGCCAGACCGCACACGATCTGCAGCCCAAAGTTTTCCCGGAACGCTTCCGATTCCTTGAGCTGCGCCGGGCTCTGGACCGTCACGACCGTTCGAACCCCACGCGACCGTCCCAGCGCCGCCAGATCCGTGATGGCCGCGCTCTTGTCGATGCCGATTCGCGTGACCTCATCGAGGAACAGCCAGATGCGCCAATCGTGTTCGTCCTCGACGTCTCCGCCCAGGATGGTTCCGGCAAGAATCCGCAGCACGAGCTTGACGAAGGCTCCCGACCGATCGCGCCGCTGCAGGTCGTAGCGTAGGATGATTGGCCTACGCCACTGTCCAGCGACGGCCCAGGCGCGCAAGGACCGAGGCCGCGCCCCGTCCTGCTCCAACTTGGCGAAGCGGCGGGCGGTGGCC
Source organism: Pseudomonadota bacterium (assembly GCA_018240625.1). Taxonomy (GTDB): domain Bacteria; phylum Pseudomonadota; class Alphaproteobacteria; order Rhizobiales; family Xanthobacteraceae; genus Nitrobacter. Next base: position 3,026 of record JAFEFK010000573.1, on the reverse strand, counting down.
CCCACATGGGCGATCAGGTTGAACTGCAGGGACAGCACGAAGTTGGCGGGCTCTTCGCCGCGCGTCATGATCATGCCGGCGACGTCCGGGGCAATTTTTCGGATCATGGGCTCCAGTTCGCCCGGCGGCTTCGACAGCATGGTATGGAGATCACGCCAGCTCCACCCCCGGCCGCGCTCCGATTGCAGGTGCTGGATGATCGCACTGAGGATCAGTCGCGAGCCTTCGGCCCAGACCGGATCGCGGGAGTCGGGGATCAGGCTTGCGGCGAATTCATCGGCGTCGGCATCATCCAGCAGGTCTTGGCCGATCGCCCACACGACCGAATTTGCGCCCGCGAGATCGAAGACGAGCGGCCGGTATCTTGCAAACCGCGCGGACAGCTGCCCCTTCACGTCGAGGGCCAGAACCCGATCGCGACGGGCCAGGGCCTGATTCATCAGGCCTTCCGCGATCACCGACTTTCCCGATCCGGGTGGTCCCATCAGCAGGACGCCCTCCTTCTCGGTGACGATGGGCAACCGGGTTCCCGGCGCCAGGAAGATGCCGTCGCCGGCTTGCCGACGAAGCGGCTGGAAGGCGCCATTCAGGTATGCCGCTCCCCAGCGTCCCCACATAGGCCGCGGCCCATTGACGTGAAGTGCGGTGATGCGCTTCGGGCTCGCGTCTCGCACCCTTCGGAACACCGGTCTTGCCGCAGCAACTGCAATCACGCAGGCCGCGACAAATCGGAGAACGAAGGGCATGACGAGATCGCTCGGCGGCATGGCGTCGATGACCGCAGCCACGAGCCTCAGGGGATAGAGCGCGAGGTCGCCGATCCTGGTCGTCTCCAGATGAGGTAGCTTGGCCAGCTGGATGAACGACCAGAGATCGGAGAGGTGGACAGTGACCGCCGCGTCGTAGGGGTGCCACCACACGCGCGGCGACATCGCCGTGCAGAAGACGATGCTCATCGTCAGCAGCACGGCGAGGAACATCATGTTGCTGAAGAAGCGCGCGCCGGCGAGCGAGGGACGCGGTTCGGTCGGATGGGGCTTAAGCATTGTTTCACCTGAGGTTGATGCCGGAGCGGCGCGGGACGTAGAGCCGCGCGCCCTGGGGCAAGAGGAAGCTGGAGTCGAACGAGGGGTTTGCCGCGGCCAGCGCGGCGAGCGGCAAGCCGAGCTTGTCGGCGGCCGTCGACAGGCTGAGGCCCGCCGAACCGACGACGTAGGTGCAGTCGCCGGTCCAGGCATCGAGCCTGCCGCAGACGCGCGGCAACGACGGCTGAGCCGTCAGCTCGGGCAGGACACGCATCACGACCGGGGTCGAGACGATGAGGAGGCTGCCGATCACGGCCGCCACTGAGGCCTTGCGGAAGCATTCCCACCACAAGGGCTGGCGGCGGCGGAGCCGGGTCAGCCACGACACGCTCTCCTCCGGCGTATTGCGCAGCGCGCGAGCCGGCCGAGCCGGCTGCCGCGCAGCCGCCGAGCCGCCGCCCTCGACGCGGATGACGCGCGAGCGTTCGGCCAGCATGGCCATCCCCCGCGGGCCCAGTCGCGCGATCACCCAGCCGGGCACCCGCAGGAGTTCATCGAGCGACATCCTGGCCAGCCGCTCGACGATCTCGCGGCGCCCGGCTTCCCCGCGCACGCGCAGTTCGCGCAGGCGGCGCAACCAGGCATCGAAATCTTCATCGGGACGGGGCTGCTTTTGCAGGTCGTTGGGCTGATCAGGCATCGTGGCCTCTCTGATCCGCGGTCACCAGCGCATCGAGGCCGCTCCACATGACCTCGAGCCAGGCGGCGACGTCGCCCTGCAGGCTTGCACCGATCGCACGCGACACGTTGAGCCGCTTGGCGATCGCCGTGTCGTCGGCATTGATGATGTCGATGAACGTCAGGCCGAGCTGCTCGAACGGCACGAGCGCGCCGGCTGCGGCCGACGGCATCTGCAGGATGCGGCGGCCTCCCAGGAAGGGCACCACCGCCTCGCGCCAGACGTCGTCGGAGGAGGAGCCCGTGAAGAACTTGAACCGGCCGCTGCGCTCGTTCAGGACAGGGACGATTTCCGCCGACGGGACGGCGACCTCCAGCGCCTTGCCGAGCGTCGCGCTCTGACCCATCGCTGCGAAGTCGGCCACGAACATCAGCCACACCACGACCCGCGCGCCATTCTTGCGCAGGTAGGCATCCAGCCGGGTCTTGCCGACGTACTCGACCGTCGCCGATGCCGACGGGCCACCGCCGACATCAACGACGAGAGGCGCGTTGTCCGCGAGCGAAGCGTCGATCGCCACCGACAGCGGCTCCATCGCAATCATCGCGGCGAGCGGATCGCCGCGCATGTCCTCGGCACTCGGCAGGTGCACGACCGAGACCAGCTCACCGTAGAGCTTGGGCAACAACGCGGTGCGATCGATCTGCACGATGCGGACGTTGCCGCCCGTCAGGCGATACTTGTCGATCAGCAGCCGCGCGAGCGTCGACTTGCCGATCCCGCCTTTGGGGCCGATGACGAGATGAATGAGGGGAGCCGTCCTTGCCCGCTCTTCGGCCTTACGCGCCTGCTCGACGAGCCTTGCAGCCTTGCGCTGCAGCACCTTTTCCTTGTGATCCTTGTCCATTGCAGTCCTCTTTCCTGGTTGAAGGGGACTGCTAGAAGGATCAGACTTTGGAAGGCGATTGGTCCGGCAACCCCTCAACTAAATGGTCGGAGGGGGTAGAATTTTACTTTTAGGAGATCTGCTCGAGCAAAGTCGCTATGTTGGGGAACGATCGAGGTCGGCGCGCCGCAAAGCACTTAGCCTGTCGCCGCGCCAAGCCGCGCAGACGTCAATCGCGGTGCCGTTCTGCTCGATGCCTGCATTCCACACCTGCACCGGATCGCTTATTAGTGGCCACTTCTCGAGTGACCGGATTGGCTAACATAACCCGGTTGCTCCATGGCGCGTGACCAGATGTTTTCCGAGAATAGCTTTCGTCCGCAGAAAAATCGGATCTTTCTGGTCGTACAGACTTTCAAGCAAATCTGTCATCTGC
>JAFEFK010000572.1 GCA_018240625.1 Pseudomonadota bacterium | reverse complement strand
GCTGAACGAGAACCTTTCGTTCAAAGAGCGTGGTCCCGTCATACAGCACCGTCAACATTGTAAACCAACACACCCTTACCACATCGCGCTGGAAAACTTCTTCGTCCGGGAAAGATACGACGAGATCGTTGCCTGCTGTCGCTTCAACGACGTGCCATTCCATCCAACAGACGAACCCTTTGAACGCGAAGGCAAGCGCTGGCGGGTCAACCGTTTCATGCGGCTGAGGCAATCAGTTTCTTGGAAAAATTCGGCGGACGGTGGATATTGGGGGACGATTTCATCTACCCCGAGCGTCCCAGCATCTCGTTGCCAGCGATCCTTGCCTCATAAGGGTTCGCTCTAACCGCAGTCAGCCCTCCTCAAAATGAGGATCATCGCCGAGCAGACCGGGCCTAGCCGCCCTATACGCAACGCGACGGCGCGGATTCAATCGATCAGTTTGCCAGCTGTTGTATCACCCGGACTCGGCGCCAGTGCGCCATACAGGCCTGTCGGTCGCGCCAAGAAATATCGTCAATGGACAAAGCTCAATGCGAGAGCAGCGTCGCGACTGCCTCAAGAGAAATCAGATCGTCCTGGAGCACCATCACAATGGCGTCCTCTTCCCAGCGTTGGCTTTCAATGCTTGTCAGAGGATTGCGAAGTAGACGATGCTCAAGGACAAAGCGGGAGAGAAGCAAGCGTCTGGCATCGCCACCAGCTTGCCCGGACCGATAACCCTCGAGTGCCATCAGCACCATCGTTGCTGCGTGATAGAGCAAACCCGCTGCAACTCGGCAGAAACGCTCATTCTCGGGAGCGGACGCCACCTCTTCAGCAAACCTGAATGCGGCATCCACCGCCTTTTCGAGGCGGGTCCTGAACTGACCAGGGATTCCCGAAGCCGAAGCCAACCTGCTGTCCAAGTCCTTGCGCAGGTCGATGTGCGCACGTTCCTTCCTCAAAGATCGCTGGAGCGCATCGAGCGCGTTGACGTTGCTTGTTCCATCCCACAGCACACCGAGATGCGCATCCCTGATCAAACGCGCATTGGGCCAGTCCTCAATGTAGCCGTTGCCGCCGCGAGCCTCCATAGCTCCCGTGGCGACCGTAACGTTGTCACGACAAGCGCGATACTTCGCAACCGGGGTCATGATACGCAGGATCTTCTCGGCGGTTGGATCTCCTTCTGACCCGGAAACCGCACCGGTGTACATGAGTGCAGAAAGGGCCTGCTCCGTCGGCACCATCAGCTTGAGCAACTGGCGCTGCATCAACGGGTGCCCTGCAATGGGCTTTCCGAACGCACTGCGATAGCGAGCTGCCGTCAAGGCTTCATTGAGGCATCGGCGCATCATGCCGGCCGCGCGAGCCAGATGCGACACTCTGCTCGAATTTACCATCTCGAGCATTTGCTTGAGGCCCTTACCGAGATCGCCCAGTTGATAAGCAATTGCTCCTTCCAGGATCACCTCGCCGCTCGCCATTGACTTGCTACCAAGCTTGTCCTTGATGCGCATGATGCGATACGCATTTCTTGAACCGTCAAGCAATGTCTTGGGCATCAGAAAGAGTCCCAAGCCCTTTCCGCCCGCCTGCGCTCCATTGGGCGAGCGAGAAGCACAACCACGTCGGCGCTGACGTTCGAACAGAACCATTTTTCGCCCCAAAGCCGCCAGTGATCGCCCTCCGCGACCGCTTTAAGCTCCGCCGCGCCGACGTCGGAACCGCCGGCTTTCTCGGTGATGAATTGAGCGCTGCGCTTCAATTCGGAGAGATCCTGCGACAACATCGCGGGGAGGTACTTCTCCCGAATCTCGGGAGCACCGTATCGGCGAACCAATTCGGATGAGCTGCCGGCCATATTAACCGGACAGAGCAATCCGAATTCGGCCTGCGAGAAGAGATACTGGAAAACATATTTTGCAAGCGGCGGCATGCGAACCGGCCAGCCGAGGACACCCGAACGATACGCCATCGCGTGGATGCCGAAGCGGCCATACGCGATGCTCTCCATCTCCTGATATGCTGGATGATATTCGACCCATTCATTGTCGCGGCCGAACTTGTCGCGATAGTGAAGCTTGGGCGGATTTCGCTCGGCGGCGTCCGCGAGTTCTCCAAGCCGACCACCACAGAGCGCCCCGAGTTCTTCCAGATGAGGTTGCAGATGGGCCAGGAGCGACGTGTCCAGGTATTGCGGCAGGACAGTCGCGATGTTGCGGTCCGCAACAAAGAAATTTTCTCCATCATATGAGGGAGCAAACTTCTTGGACCTCTCTGCGGTCGCCTCACGTCCCGCAAGTGACCGGTTCCTCATTTCAGACGAGACCTTTTTGTCTTGATAGTTCATTGTTCACCTCTGAAAGGGCAGTTGGTCGCTGCTGGGGCAACCCGAGTTTCTCGATGACTCGCGTCAAGGAGGATTCGCGCCATGCATCCGCGGCGAGGACACGATCAGCTTGACCATGCGCGCCACAAACCCGGCAACCGGGCGAGCCGGAGATTAAGGGCGTCCGCGATACTTGCCCATGCAACCGATAGCGTCCAATATATGTTTTATGACGATCAATACTTCATCTGTATGAGTTGGCGATGAACATGCGAAAGCTCCGTTATTT